>JAUVQV010000200.1 GCA_030597995.1 Candidatus Rokuibacteriota bacterium | reverse complement strand
ATCGATCTCCCAACGGCTGATGTCGTGCGGGTCAAGGAACAGATCGCCGATGTTCTCGGACTGAACCAGGAAGACTCCATCCTCACCAGTGCCAAGTCCGGGCTGGGTGTGGAGGAGGTTCTGGAAGCGGTAGTGCACAGGGTCCCGACCCCACCGGGTAATCCTGCGGCCCCCCTGCGGGCCCTGATCTTCGACTCCTGGTTCGACAGCTACCAGGGCGTGGTCGTGATATTGAGGATGCTGGATGGTCAGCTCCGGGTGGGGATGGAGATTCGGTTCATGTCCTCCGGAAAAAGTTTCACCGTCACCGCACTCGGAGTGAATACTCCGTATCGCCAACCGGTGGATCATCTTTCGACCGGGGAGGTCGGCTATCTCACAGCCGGCATCAAAGAGGTCGGTGACACCAGGGTCGGCGATACCATCACCGACGCGGCTCGACCGGCCCGGAGCTCGTTCCCAGGTTATCGCGAGGTGAAACCAATGGTCTTTTCCGGGCTCTACCCGGTGGAGAGCACTCAGTATGAATCCTTGAGAGAGGCCCTGGACAGGCTCCGCTTGAACGACTCTTCTTTCAACTATGAATCGGAGTCCTCCGCCGCCTTGGGGTCGGGATTCCGCTGCGGCTTTCTGGGGCTCCTCCATCTGGAAATCGTCCGGGAGCGCCTGGAACGCGAGTATCGGCTGCACCTGATCTCCACCGCCCCGACCGTATCCTACCAGGCGGTCTTGACAGACGGGAGGACCCTCCACATACAGAACCCGGTCCAGATGCCGGCGGCACAACAGATCCTCGTTCTCCGGGAACCCTGTCTGGAGCTCACCATCCTGGTTCCGGAAAATTACCTCGGCGGGGTTCTGCAGTTGGCGCAGGAGCGTCGCGGAGAACAGCAGAGCCTGGAGTACCTTGGCGGGCATCAGGCGCGGGTCGTGTATGCCCTTCCGCTCAGCGAAGTTATTTTCGATTTCTACGACAAGCTCAAGTCGGCGACCCGTGGCTATGCCACCATGGACTATGAATTCTTGGAATATCGCGAGTCGGATATGGTAAAATTGGATATCCTTCTAAATGGGGAGGTAGTGGATGCTCTCTCGACCATTATTCACCGCAGTGTTGCAGCCCGGAGGGGACGGTCGCTGACGCAGCGGATGCGGGAAATCATTCCCCGCCAACTCTACCAGGTGGTAATACAGGCTGCCATTGGGAGCCGGGTAGTGGCAAGAGAGGTAGTTTCCGCTTTGCGGAAGAACGTCACTGCCAAGTGCTACGGTGGTGACGTCACCCGGAAGCGGAAGCTTTTGGAAAAACAGAAGGAGGGAAAAAAGAGGATGAAGCAGGTCGGCCGCATCGGGGTACCGCAAGAGGCTTTTCTTGCCATCCTGCACACGGACTGACCGGTCTTCCGGGAACTTGAGGCCCCTGAAATTTTTCGTCTAGGAGACTGAAGGAGAGATACATGGTCTTTAACGCAATTTTTGGAATGTTTTCAAACGATTTAGCCATCGACCTCGGTACGGCCAACACTTTGGTCTATCTCAAAGGCAAAGGGATAGTCATCGACGAACCCTCCGTCGTGGCGGTGCAAAAGGAAAACAACCGGGTTTTGGCGGTGGGCAAGGAAGCCAAAATGATGCTGGGACGCACTCCGGGAAGCATCGTCGCCATTCGACCCATGAAAGATGGAGTGATCGCAAACTTCGAAATCACGGAAGCCATGCTTCGGTACTTCATTACAAAAGTCCACAATCGCAAGGCCCTCGTTCGACCGCGCATCATCATCAGTGTGCCCTCCGGGATTACTCAAGTCGAAAAGAGAGCAGTCAGGGACTCGGCCCAATCCGCCGGGGCCCGTGAAGTATATTTGGTGGAGGAACCAATGGCGGCTGCCATTGGAGCCGGTCTTCCCATCCAGGAGCCTTCCGGAAACATGATTGTGGACATCGGCGGAGGGACGACCGAGGTCGCGGTGATTTCCCTTTCCGGGATCGTGTATTCAAAGTCCATCCGTGTTGGAGGGGACGAAATGGATGAGGCTATCGTCCAGTATGTCAAAAGGAAATATAACCTCCTGATCGGTGAACGGACTGCCGAGCTCATTAAAACAGAAATAGGTTCCGCCTTCCCGCTGGATCCGCGGCGATCGGTGGAAGCCAAGGGAAGAGATCTCGTGGCGGGGATACCGAAGACCCTGACTATTACGGATGAGGAAGTCCGCGAGGCGATTCTGGAGCCGGTGACCTCCATCGTAGACACCATCAAGATCGCTCTTGAGAGAACTCCCCCCGAGTTGGCTGCCGACATCGTGGACAAGGGAATCGTCTTTGCCGGCGGGGGATCTCTACTGGAAGGTTTGGAAGTCTTGATTCGAGAGGAGACGGAACTCCCCATCGCCATTGCCGAGGATCCTCTCACTTGCGTGGTCCGAGGTACCGGCATGGTTCTCGATGAGTTGGACCTTTTAAAAAGGATCCAGATACCATGAGCTGCACCGGTCACCTTGACAGCGCGGCCTGCTATTGATACGGCAAGCATTTCAGGTCATCCAAGACACTGATTCTCTATGGTTTGGAGATTTCTGGAACGGAGGAAGAAAATCCTCCTCCTGGCTTTGGTTCCTCTACTCGGCCTGGTTCTAATCACCACCAGCTGGAAGGCGCCAGCAATCCCCGGGATCCTGGAACGAAGCGTGATGTTTCTGACCGCCCCTATTCTGGAGATGACGGAGGCTTCCATTTCGGCCATCAGGGGTGCAGGAAATTTTCTCCTCAGCTGGGGGAGGTTGCACCGGGAGAATCAGGACCTCATGGTTGAAGTGGCACGGCTGCGTCGTGAGATTCAGGAGGCCCGGGAGAGGGAGTCCGCCCGGCAACGGTTGGAGATAATGCTGGAGTACCGGCAGCTGACCGGTTTTCAGATGACGGCAGCCACCGTGATCGGCCACGACTCCACCAACCTTTTCCGGACAATCCTGATAAACAAAGGTTCCCGCGACGGTCTGGATCGCAACCAGGCCGTTGTTACCCCTGATGGAGTTGTGGGGAGGGTGATCAAGGTGTTTGCAGGATCGGCCCGGGTGCTGCTCCTGGTAGACCGCTCTTCCGGAATCGACGCCCTGGTTCAAAGGACTCGTGACCAGGGTATTGTGAAAGGTCTGAATCCCGAAAGTTGCGAGATGAAGTATCTCTCCCGGCAGGCTGAAGTTTCAGTCGGGGATTATGTAATT
>JAUVQV010000077.1 GCA_030597995.1 Candidatus Rokuibacteriota bacterium | reverse complement strand
CGAAACGAGGCGGCGCCGAACTCCATCCGCCCCAGGACCCGGTTCCGGACAATCAGGGCGGACAACTCCAGGCCGGAGAGAGAGACCCCGCCGCCTGACCCCCGGTCAAGATTCACCTTCCCCTCTCTGATTTCCAATCCCCGTATCGGGAGGAGGGTCTTGAAAAAGGCCTCTGAACTCACCTCTGCCGATTTGGGGGTAGGAGGCGAGGCCTCGAGGGCGACCTCTTCTCTCGGCCGGGGAGCAAGAAAGAGGTGGGGACGAACCAAGGTGACCTTCCCCAGCCCCCGCGTTCCGAAGAGAATGTCGTATGGACTGAGAGATATCTCCGCCTCTTCGACTGTGAGGGCCCAAGGCTCCCCCGGCCGGATGACCGATACCCGGCCCAGGGAAAAGCGCAGGGGAAGAAATCGGAGGTGAAAATGCTCCAGGTGATACTCCAGACCGTACTCCCTGGTGAGAACTTCACGCAGGCGGTGCGCAGCGGAGGACCGCAGCAGGTCCCGATCCAGGAACGCGACTAACCCCGTCACCGCGAAGGCAGTCAGGAAGATCGTCAAAAGAACCGCTCCCGGCCGCACGCGGCGCACTATTCCCGGTAAACCTCCTCTCGCCGGTCCTTGAGAAACTGCCATTCCCGCCGCACCTCCAGTATCTGATCCGGGTCGATTGCGGCTAATATGACGCTCTCGCTCATCCCGCTCGGCGGCATCAGCATCTCACCTTCCGGGTTCACACAAAAGCTGCGGCCATAGAAGTTCTGCTCGGCTTCCCGGCCGATACGGTTGATCCGGAAAATGTAGACGTTATTGAACACGGCATTCGCGGCGATCACCGTTTCCCACTTCCGGAAAGAGGCGAAGGCCGCCGCGTTCGGGGAGAAAATCAGCTCCGCCCCTTTCAAGGCCAGGGAGCGGGCCCCTTCCGGAAAAAAGTTGTCCCAGCAGAGCTGCACACCGAACGTCAATCCCTGGCTCTTGAACACGGGAAACCCAAGATTCCCGGGGCGAAAGTAATATCTCTCCTCCCAGAGGGGGATGTCGGGAACGTGAACCTTGCGGTACTTCCCGAGGATTTCCCCGTCCGGTCCCAGGACCACGGCGGTGTTGTAGAATTCCTTCTCCCCGGCGCGCTCGAAAAGGGGGCACACCAGCGTCACCGCGGCCTCGTGTGCGAGCGCGCGCAGAGCGGTGAGGGTAGGCCCGTTCTCGTCTTCCGCCAGGGCGAAGTGCTGAGGAGACTTTTCACGCGGAAACCAGAAGGTGGAGAAGAGCTGCTCGAAGCAGATGATCTGCGCCCCGTTTTCCGCCGCTATCCTCCCGAGCTCCGCGGCCTTGGCAAGGTTCTTCTCCCGCTCCGGGACGCACACAGTCTGAATGCCCGCTACTTTGACGACGGCCACCTTAACCGCACTTCCTCGGCCTAATACTGCTCCTTGGCTTTTTCATACATCTCCCGCGAACGGGCAAACTGCCCCAGGTGGTAGTAGATCTCGCCCAGGCTGGAGTAGGCCTCGCTGTTCTCGGAATCCACCTCGACCACTTTCCTGAAATAGGGCTCGGCTTTTGCCCACGCCTGATCACGGAGGTAGATCCGCCCCAGCTCCATGGCCTGCTGCGCGAGGTCCCGGCGCATCGTGTCCAGCACCGCCCGTCCTTCCTGCGCCGTCTGGGCGACCCGGCGCAGCTCTTCGGCCCAGCCTGCAAGTTCCGCCTTCATTTCTGCGACACTGCCGTGGAGGCTGGCAGTCTGCTCCCACAACCCCTTCTCCTTCTCCCGATAGGTGGCCAGCTCCTCTTCCTTGGCCTCCTGGGCGAGCCGGGCCTGCTCCCGGGATTTTTCCAGATCGGCGGCGTCCCGTTCTCTCTCCTGCTCCAAGACCTCCACCCGCACCGTCAGCTCACGATTCCTCTCCCGCACCCGCCCCAGCTCGGCCTCCAGCTCGGCGGTTTTCTCGGACAAATTTTCGTACCTGATTTTTTTTTCTTTGAGTCTGCGTTCCAGTTCGAGCCTGGCGGATTGGAGAGGTTCGATGCGGTCGCGCGACTCGAGTACCTCCTGCTCCCAGCGGTCTCTCTCCTCTTTCCAGGTTGTCGCCTGCTCCAGCTCTCGCTCCAAGGCCTGCTTGTCACCCTGGATTGCGTACAGGCGGCTCTCCAGCTCGCTGTTGGCACGGGTGAGATCATCGATAATCTCTTCCAACCTCTCCAGGCGATGAGTGGCAAACTCGGCCCGCTGCGCCACTTTCTGACGCTGTGATTCAACGCCCGCCATGGCCCGGGCCAGCATCTTCTGAGCCTCATCGTGTCCCAGGTCATCTTCCAGAATCTGGTTCAACTCTTCGATTGCCCGGGAGGCGTCTCCGGAATCGAGGTACGCCTTGGCGAGACTCAAACGCGATTCCACCGGCCCCCCCAGTTCAACAGCCCGGCGATACGCCTCGAGGGCTTCTTCCTTCTGCTCCGTCTTGTCCAAGGCCAGCCCGAGGTAGTAATGGAATTCGGGCCGCTGCGGCTCGAGGGCCAGCGCCTTGTGAAAATACTCCACTCCCTTCCGGTACTTTCCGGCGAGATAGCTGGTGGTTCCCAACTCGGCGTAGCCTTGAGCGAGCTGGGGGTTGATCTCCACCGCCCGGAGAAAATATCTCTCCGCATTCTTGAATTTCTTTTCCTGGCGGGACTCCTGGCCGGCCTTGAGGAAATAATTCTCGGCCAGGTCGGGTGCCTGCCGGGAAAGAACCTGGAATGCCCGGAGAGCCCAGTCCGGGCGTCCGGTGCGGTCGTAGAGGAGGGCGAGGGAATGGCGGGCGGCGACATTTTCAGGGTTGTTCTCCAGCAGGGTAGAATATTCCTTTTCAGCGCGGTCGAATTTTTTTCCCTCCTCGAGAAGGCGGGCCAGGTTCAGCCGGGCCTCCTGATAGCCCGGGTTGATCTCCAGGGCCATCTCGAATTCCGTCAGGGCTGCCGCGGATTCCCCCATATCGGCCAAAAGGACGCCGAGATTGTTGCGGGCTTCCGGGACGTCCCCTCCCAGTGCCGCCGCCTTCTGCACATACGGGAGGGCCGCGTCGGGTGAACCCTTCTGGTAGAGCGCTACCCCCAGCCGGAGGTTGGCATTGAGATAGTCCGGGTCGAGTTCCACCGCTTGCGTCAGAAGGGTGATCTTCTCCTCCGGATCACCGGCTTCCCGGGCCGCCATGTAATTGTGGTACGCTTTGAGGGAGTTCGTCGGCCTCCGGGCCAGACCGGCTTCCTCTTCCGCGGAGATCGTCGCTCCGACCTCGGTGGCGATGAATCTCACCACTTCAGACAGAAGCTCGAGAGCCCGCGCGAACTCCCCTCCCGTCTGGAGGGTCCCTTTTTCCTCTTCACTCTCCTCCTCAAAGATTCTGACGTCAAGGTCGAGGCGGTCCAGGGTAATCTCGAACCGGCCGATCACCGCGAACGCCGCTCCCGCCCGGCGGAGAACTTCGGCCAGCTCCTCCGGGCCGGAAACCTCCGGGCGGCCGATTTCGCGAAGGGCGTTTTCCCGCCGCGCGCCGCCGGACAACTTCAATCCGGACAATGACCGGAGATCCTTTTCCAGAAGGTTATTGATGGCTCGGGCGACCCACTCCCGGTCCGGGTCTACCCCCGCGAAGGGTATCAGTAGAACCTCCGGCGGCGACGCACTCTCCGCCGGCATCGGAATATGAGCAGCAATGGCGAGAACCGCGATCGCAATTCTGAGGGCGCGGCCTCTGATTCCCCCATGAACTCCCTGCCTCACTCCAGCTCCCACGTCAGAACTCGCCTCGACGTGGCACCGACGTCATAGACCAAAAGCTGAATAAACGCCGGGGCCGGAGAGAGATCCTCCCGGGAAAAAGCCACCGGAGGAGAGCCCTACACTGTATGTCTTCAGCGAGAGTGGGATTTTTAAGGCTTAAAATTAAGCCACCCTCTTGGCTCCTGCTGGTCCCAAGTTTTATGATAGTACCTCCATCTTTGAATTAGGGTCTTTTTTTCAACTTCGCACGGCGTTCGAAAATAGATTTCCTCCTTCCATAGTACACGTCATCAGGGGTGACGTTGCCCAGGGCTTCATGGTACCTCTTGCCGTTATAGTAAGCAATGAATCGACCGATTTCCCCCTCATGACAACAAAGGTGGGCTTTGCTCGGAATGACAGGGGACTGGCCTGTGCCTGATCTCGGAACGGGTACCCCCTGTGGGCACCCGGGGATAACGCGGCTACGCGCCGCAACACTTCTTGTATTTTTTCCCGCTCCCGCAGGGGCAGGGCTCGTTGCGACCGACCTTCGGCGACGTTCTTCTCATCGTCTTCACGACACCTTCGCCTCCGCGGGATTCCCTCGGAGCCCGGTGTGCAAATCCTCCCCCCGCCGGCCCGCCGGCTTCGCCTCCCGCGCGCGGACCGGCGCCAAAGCCCATGTTCAGGGATTCCGCTCGCTCGCCTCGCGGGATCCGGCGGCGTTGGGAAGGGAGTTCGCCCTCCGGCACCGGCCGGGCTCGGAAGAGGTACTCCACGGTCTCCTCCTTCACCCGCTGCACCATGGCCATGAACGTTTCGAAGGCCTCCCGATTGTATTCCGTGAGGGGATTTTTCTGGCCGTAACCCCGCAGGCCTATCCCTTCTTTGAGGGAATCCATGGCGTACAGGTGCTCCTTCCAGAGGTTGTCAATGATCTGGAGCATCAGGAACTGCTGGAGACGTTGCATCGATTCAACACCGAACTCCGCTTCCCGTTTCCGGTACTCGTCACGGAGCAGTTGCCGGAGATACTCCCGTATTTCCTCGAATTTTTTTTTCGAAACCACCTCCGCCAGGTCGCCGCCCAGAGAGAAGTGCTTGCGCAACAGTGAGGTGAGCCCCGCAACATCCTGCGTATCCAGAAAATCCCCGCTCCCGGAATAGGCCGCCAGAACGCTGTCCAGGACCTCGTCGATAATCTCCTCCACGTCTTCCCGGCCTATCTGCCCGGCGAGAATCTGGCGGCGCTGCTGATAAATGACACCCCGCTGCTGATTCATGACATCGTCGTATTCCAAAAGCTGCTTTCTGATCTCAAAATTGTGGGCTTCCACTTTTTTCTGGGCGTTCTCGATGGCCTTGGTCACGAAACGGTGTTCGATGGGTTGGCCCTCTTCCATCCCGATCCGGGACATCAGCCCCGAGATGCGGTCTGAACCGAAGATCCGCAGGAGATCGTCCTCCAGGGAAAGGTAGAAACGCGAGGAGCCGGGATCTCCCTGTCTCCCCGACCGCCCCCGGAGCTGATTGTCGATCCGGCGGCTCTCATGCCTCTCGGTCGCGATGATGTGCAGGCCTTCCAGGGCAACAACTTCGTCGTGATTCCGGCGGGTGGCCTCCTGGAATTCCATCAGTACCTCTTCGTAGGATTTTCCCTCTTTCCCCCGCGCGGCGAACTTCTGCCGCGCCAGGGCCTCGGGATTGCCGCCCAGAAGGATGTCCGTGCCCCGCCCGGCCATATTGGTGGCGATCGTCACCGCTCCGCCCCGCCCGGCCTGGGAAATAATCTCCGCCTCCCGCTCGTGGTACTTGGCGTTCAGGACATGATGCTGGATGCCCTGGCGCTTCAGGAGGCGACCCAGGTGCTCCGACTTCTCGATCGAGATCGTTCCCACCAGGATCGGACGGCCCACCCGGTGCAGTTCCGCGATCTCCTCGACCACCGCATTGAACTT
>JAUVQV010000126.1 GCA_030597995.1 Candidatus Rokuibacteriota bacterium | reverse complement strand
ACTATCACTTTTAATTCTCCAGAGGGTGAGGTTTCCCCGGGGGAAACTCCTCTTTTCCGGGGGTTGCAGGTGGTGGTCTGGCACGTTACAATGCCGGTATTGCAACCCGCTGGAGTGAGGTCCGGACACGATGCGCAGTGATTTGATGAAAAAGGGGCTGCAGAGGGCCCCCCACCGTTCTCTCCTCAAGGCGGTGGGTCTGACGGGAGAGGAAATCGCCCGTCCCATAGTGGGGGTGGCCAACTCCTGGAATGAAATAATCCCCGGGCACACCCATCTGCGCGAGATCGTGGAGGCGGTCAAGGCCGGGGTTCGAATGGCCGGGGGGACGCCCCTGGAATTCGGGGTGATCGGGGTCTGCGACGGTCTGGCCATGAACCATCCGGGGATGAAGTACTCTCTTCCGAGCCGGGAACTGATTGCGGACTCCATCGAGATCATGGCCACGGCCCACCCCTTCGACGCCCTGGTTCTGGTTCCGAACTGCGACAAGATCATCCCGGGGATGCTGATGGCCGCCCTGCGTCTGAATATTCCGGCCCTCCTCGTGAGCGGCGGTCCGATGCTGACCGGTCGCCACCGGGGGAGGCCCATCGATCTCATCTCGGTCTTTGAGGGGGTTGGAGCGGTCAAGGCCGGGAAACTCTCGGCCCGCGAACTGACTGAAATGGAAGACGAAGCCTGTCCGACCTGCGGTTCCTGTGCCGGGATGTTCACTGCCAACTCGATGAATTGCCTCTCCGAGGCCCTCGGACTGGGCCTGCCGGGGAACGGGACGATCCCGGCCGTAACTGCCGCCCGCCGCCGGTTGGCGAAAAAGGCCGGGATGCGGGTGATGGAGCTGTGGAAAAAAGGGATCCTCCCCCGCGACATCGTCACCTCCCAGGCCATGGAAAATGCCGTGGCGGTGGACATGGCCCTGGGGGCCTCCACCAACACCGTCCTGCATCTTCCCGCCATCGCCCGCGAAGCGGGACTTGAATTTTCCCTCGAACTCATCAACCGCGTGAGCCGGAGGACGAGGCGGTTGTGCCACATTTCCCCCGCCGGTCCCTCTCACCTCGAGGATCTGGACCGGGCCGGAGGGATACCCGCGGTGATGGCCCAGCTCGCGCGCGGGCGCCGCCTCCATCTCTCTCCGCTCACGGTCACCGGCCGACGGGTGGGGCAGAACCTCAAGGGAGTCGGGACGCTGGACCCGGAGGTGATACGCCCCTGGACGAGGCCCTTCGCCGCCGAGGGCGGGCTGGCAGTTCTCTTCGGATCGCTGGCGCCGGGCGGGTCGATAGTGAAACAGTCCGCGGTCGCTCCGGAGATGATGCGCCGCACGCTCCGGGCGCGGGTTTTTGAAAGTGAGGAGAAGGCGGTGGCCGCTATCATGGGGAAGAGGATACGCGCGGGAGAGGCCATCATTCTCCGCTACGAGGGGCCGCGCGGGGGGCCGGGGATGAGGGAGATGCTCACGCCGACCTCGGCGGTGGCGGGGATGGGACTGGACCGTAAAGTCGGCCTGATCACCGACGGGCGGTTTTCGGGCGGGACGCGGGGAGCGGCTATCGGTCATGTCTCGCCGGAGGCCGCCGAGGGCGGACCGATCGCCCTCGTCCGTGACGGCGACGAAATATCCATCGACATCCCGAAGAAAAAGGTTGATCTCCTCGTGAGCGATGCGGAGCTTCAATCCCGGAAGAGGTCGTGGAAGCCCCCTGCCCTCAAGATCACCACCGGTTACCTCGCCCGCTACGCACGGGAAGTTGGGTCGGCCGGCACCGGCGCGGTACTCGGGAGGAAACTTGACTCACCTCGATGAAGTCAGTCTGATCGAAGGCTGCCGTCACGGGGACTTCGACTGCTTCGAGCGCCTGGTCGAGCGCTACGAAAAGAAAGTCTATAACCTGGCGCTGCGGATGCTGAAGAATCCCGAAGACGCCCGGGACGTGCTCCAGGAGACCTTCATGAAGGTCTATGACCACCTGGCCAAGTTCCGGGGGGATGCCCGCCTCTCAACGTGGATTTACCGGATCACCATGAACGAGGCCCTGATGCGAATCCGCCGGGAAAAGGGCCGCACGGTTTCCCTCAACAGCTTCAAGTCCTCGGAGAACGAATACCAGGAGCTCGACGTGGCGGATTGGTCAGACCTCCCCTCTGAGAGAGCGCTCACGAAAGAACTCGGGATGGAACTGGAAAAGGCCACCAGCCTCCTGCCGGAGGATTACCGGGCGGTGTTCCTGCTTCGGGATGTCGAAGGTCTCTCCAACGCTGAGATTGCCGGAATTCTTAAAATCACGGTCCCGGCCGTGAAATCACGACTTCACCGCGCCCGGCTCTTTTTGCGGAACGAGCTGGCGAAATATTTTACGAGGGAACAAACTGTCCACTAAGCCCCCCGAACGCCGCGGGTGCAGCAAGATTAGAGAGCTGCTCTCGGAGTACCTGGATCGGAGCCTGCACCAGCGCGTCTTCGAGGCACTGGAGGCGCACCTTCGGGAATGCCGACCCTGCCGGATTTTCATCAATACGATGGAGAAAACCATCACCCTTTACAAGTACCGGCCTCAGGACGACGTTCCGGAGGAAGTGCGGCTCGACCTGCGCCGCCTGCTCCGGGAGAAGCACAAGTCCGTAAATGGCCAAGGTCGGGACGAAACCGAATAGCCTTCCCCATCCGGGCCGCGGTAACGAAAACCCATCCGAAGAGTATTTAAAATCCAAAGGCGAGCCAGGCCGGATCGAGTAACATAACCAGCAGAGAGGATTGCGTGCCGGATTTCTCAACAATAGCCGCGGAGGCCGTGGCCTTGGGCAAGGGGCTGTGGTGGGTCATGGGCCACATTTTCTGGTATTTCATGATCGGCATCTTTGTGGGCGCGGCTATTCGGACCTTTAAAATCCATGTCCGCATGCGGAAGTTCCTGCCTCAGATGGGGATTTTGGGGGATCTTTGCCGCCACCTTGATCGGGGTCGTCAGCCCCCTGTGCGCCTGCGGGTCAATACCGATCGTGGTCTCCCTCATGATTTCCGGCCTCCCCCTGGCGCCGGCCATGGCGATGGTGGTGGCTTCTCCGTTGATGAGCCCCTCGGGCTACGCCGTCACTGCCGGACTCCTGGGACCTGATTGGGCCAACGCCAAGCTGGCGGCCGCCGTCTTCATGGGTCTCTTTGCCGGGCTGGTGACCTACGTCCTCACCTCCCGGGGATATCATACCGACCAGATCTTTAAAGATGAGCTTCCGGAGGGGGACATTCACGACCCTGATTACGAGGACGAACGTCTGGCCTGCCGCTGTCGGGAGCAGTGGAGCAACCGCGTTGCCAAACGGTATCCGAATCGTTTTGTTATTTTCTGGGCCAAATCGGCCGAACTCTTCTGGCATGTCGGCAAATACACCTTTGTGGGGCTGGTGGTCTTCGCGCTGGCGGAGCGTTACATGCCCCGGGAATGGATCGAGGCGGCCTTCGGGAGCACGAGCTGGTACAACATTCCCCTGATCACACTCGCCTCTGTGCCGGTGCACGTCACCCAGTTCACCGCCGCCGGTGTCCTCTTCGGGCCGGTCAATATCCTGGAGCGGGTCGGGAGTGACATCTCCTGGGGGAGCGGGATGGCCTTCCTCATCGGTGGCCCGGTGACCGCCCTGCCGGTTATGGGCGCTTTTCTCTCCCTTTTCAAGGCCCGGGTCTTCTGGCTCTACCTCGCGCTCTGTAT
This sequence comes from Candidatus Rokuibacteriota bacterium, assembly GCA_030597995.1. Next base: position 913 of record JAUVQV010000126.1, on the reverse strand, counting down.
CAGCGGAACCCTCCTGGTGGCAACCATTGCCCAGCTAGCCGTCAGCTGACCCTCCCGCCCATCAGGACTCCCCTCCCATTTCATGGAAAACATAACGTGGATACCTCGCCATTCTCAAATCCCCCTCCATCCCCCTTTCTCAAAGGGGGAAGTCTTTAGGTTCCCATTTTTCTCAAAGGGGAAAGTTTTTGGTTCCCCTCTTTCTCAAGGGGGGAAGTTTCTTGCTCCCCTCTTTAGTAAAGAGGGGGCGGGGGAGATTTAGCGCCCTTTGGGTTGAACGCCCCCTCTTCAGAGCGGGGTAATTAGTAACTCCGATTTGTATTCCCTGGTCTTGACTTGGTCCGGGGATGGGACTACTCTGAAATAGATCAACGGTCGAGATGGGCCGCACGTGAGGAGAGGTCATGAAAGAACTGTCGGAAGGCGGATTACATCAGGGCGGGCATGTGGCGGTCTGGTACGACAACCAGGAAGATACGGTAGTGATGCAGTGTGATTTCTTAGACCTTAATTTCTTCCGGAACGACTTCATGGATCTCGTGGAGATCCTCAAGGAAGCTGCCGACCGGCTGATGCTTGAGGCCCCGGAGCTGTAATGTCTCGCTCTTGACGACTCTCCCCGCGCTGCCGCGGACTCTGCTCCCGTACCGATCCGACAGGTCTTATGAAGTGATATCCTTCATCGAGTCAATGTCGAAGATCTGGATCCGGGTGCTCTCGGAAAGCTTCTCCAAGCCCGCGGCCGATTCTTTGGCCAGCTCCGTTAGGCCGACTCCATTGACCCGGCTCTTAAAGTGGATCTGTATCCTGGGGGTGAATGGCAACTGTGTCATAACTTCCGGATAGTATTTACTTTTCCCCCAAGCCAGATATATTTTTATCGGAGAGTCCGGGTTCAGGAAACAACTCCCGT
>JAUVQV010000060.1 GCA_030597995.1 Candidatus Rokuibacteriota bacterium | reverse complement strand
CTGGCCTTACCCGAGGCCTTCGATTTTACCGATAATGGCGGCTCGCCTCGCCACTATCATGCCTTCACTCCCGACCGAGAAGGCCAACCCACTCTTATCGGAGTGGTCTTCCGGAGCACCGAAGTCGCCCCCGGCGTCCGGGGATACGCCGGTCCGGTCCCGGTCCTGGTGGGAATCGACCGGGAGGGGAGAATCGCCGGAGTGAAGCTTCTGGAGCACCACGAGACCCCGTCTTACGTCGTCGGGGTGGAGAGTCCGGAATTTCTCAGGCAGTTTGTCGGCAAGTCCGTGAACGAACCGCTCCGCCTCGGGGAGGATATCGACGGCGTGACGCGGGCCACGGTCACCGCCACCGCCGTGACCGACGGCGTGCGAAAATCGGCCCGCCCGGTGGCCCGCAACGTCCTGGGTCTCCCAATTACGGAGGAGAAGGAAACACCCTCTCCGATACGGTGGCCGCCGGTCGTTGCCCTGGGTCTTTTGGCCGCGATCGCCCTCTTCTCCCTGCTTTCGAAGAATCAGGTCGCGCGCTGGGTCTCCCTTATTCTCGGCCTTGTCGTTCTGGGTTTCTGGCAGGGGACGTACCTTTCCACCACTACTTTCGTCAACATCCTGTTGTGGAGGTGGCCGTCTTTCCGGGAGCACTTTTTCTGGTACGCCCTGGTCGTCTTTGGGGTAGTGATGGCCGTGGCCTGGAGAAATGTCTACTGCGCAAGGATGTGCCCCTTCGGAGCCCTCCAGGAGATACTCAACCGCTTCGCGACGCCACGCCTCCAGGCCCCGCCCGATGAAGAACGGCAGGCCCGTCGACTGCGATACCTTTTTCTGTGGCTGGTGGTCCTGGCGGTCTTCCTCTTCGGTCGCACCGAAGCCGCCAACTACGAGCCCTTCAGTACCGCCTTCGACTTCAAGGGAGGGAGACTGCGGTGGGCCTTCCTGGGGGTAACCCTGGTGCTGGCCGCCATGCGCCACCGTTTCTGGTGCCGCTATTTCTGCCCCACCGGCGTCTGGATGCAGCTTCTGGGACGCATGCGCTCCTACAACCCCTTTGATTGATAATCTAATCCCCCTCAGTCCCCCTTTATAAAAGGGGGAAATAATATCCTCCTCAACTCCCCCTTTACGAAAGGGGGAAACAGGGGTATTGAAGTGAATGGCAACCGTGCTCAATGGGCTTCGGCCCAGTTCAGGCCGCGGCCGAGGTCCACGCGGATCGGGATCGCGAGGTCCATCACGCCCTCCATTTTCTCCCGGACCATCTCCGCCAGGCGGTCGGCCTCCTCTTCCGGGGCTTCGAAGAGAAGCTCATCGTGAATCTGAAGTACCATCAGGGAGCTCCACTCCCCTCCGTGGCAGGTCAGCTCCCGGTGGATCTCGAGCATCGCCTTCTTGATCAGGTCGGCGGCTGATCCCTGGACCGGGGTGTTGACCGCCATTCGCTCCGCGAACTGCACCACGGTCCGGTTCGAGGAGGAGAGCTCCGGCAGATAGCGCTTCCGGCCGAGGAGGGTGGTCACGGAGCCGGCGCGGCGGGCCTCGGCCACCGTCCGGTCCAGGTATTCCCGCACCCCGGGGTAGCGGGCGAAATACTTTTCGATGAAATCCCCGGCCTCTTTCAATTCTATGCCCAGCTGCCGGGCCAGGCCGAAAGCCCCCATCCCATACACAATCCCGAAATTGATCGCCTGGGCAGTCCGCCGCTGCCGTTCTGTGATGTCCCCGGGGGCCGCCCCGAAGACCCCCGCCGCCGTCTGGAGGTGGATGTCCTCCCCCCGCCGGAAGGATTCCTGCAGCGCGTCGTCACCAGAGAGATGCGCCAGTACCCGCAGCTCAATCTGGGAATAGTCCGCCGAGAGCAGGAGGTTGCCGGGTCCGGCCACGAAGGCCTGGCGCATCCGCCGCCCCAGCTCCGTCCGTACCGGAATGTTCTGGAGGTTCGGATCGCTCGACGAGAGGCGGCCGGTAGCCGTTACGGTCTGATTGAAAGAGGTGTGCACGCGGCCGGTCTCAGGGTGCACCAGCGTCGGCAGGACGTCGAGGTAGGTGTTCTTCAGTTTCGCGAGCTGGCGGTAAGTCAGGACCTCGGCCGGCAGCTCATGCTGTGCCGCCAGCGAGGTAAGGACACCCTCGTCGGTGGAGCGGCCGGTCTTGGTCTTTTTCACCACCGGCAGCCCCAGCCGATCGAAGAGGACCTCCGCCAGCTGTTTGGGGGAATTGAGATTGAACTCCACCCCGGCCAGGGACCAGACGCGTCTCAGGATCTGGTCGAGCTGAATCCCCACCTCCTTGGACAGTCCGCGCAGAAGTGCCCCGTCCACGAGCACGCCGTTTCGCTCCAGGCGTGCCAGGACCTCCACCAGCGGCAGCTCCAGGTCGAAGTAGAGCCCGTCGAGGGAGAGCTCCGTCACCTTGCGTCTGAGGATGCCGGTCAGCTGGTAGGTGACATCGGCGTCCTCACACGAATAATCGCGGGCCCGCTCGATCTCCACCTGAGCGAAGGGGATCTGCTTCTTCCCTTTCCCGGCCACCTCGCCGTACGTGGTAACGCGCTGGTCGAGATACTCCAGGGCCAGTTCCGCAAGGTTGTGGCGATGCCGGGTCGGATTGACGACGTATGAGGCGACCATGGTGTCGAAATCGATCCCGGCCGGTTCCACCCCGGCCCGCATCAGCACCAGGGAGTCATACTTGATGTTCTGGCCGTACTTCGGGATGGCGGGGTCGGAAAGGATGGGCCGGAGAGTCTCGAGAACCTCCCGCAAGGAGAGTTGGGCCGGCGCTCCGAGGTACTCATGGCCGACCGGCAGGTAAAAGGCGGTTCGAGGTGCGGTGGAAAAGGACAGGCCCACGATCCGGGCCCGCATCGGCTCCAAGTGCGTGGTTTCCAGATCCAGGGCGAATCCCCCGGATTTTCTCAAAGCCGCTGCCAGTTCCTCCAGCTCTTCCCGGGTGAGAACCAGCCGGTAGTCCCGTTCGGCGGTTATTCTGGGAAGGGACATCTCACGCACAAATTTAGTGAACTCCATTTCTTTGAAGATCGCCAGGGCCGCGTCAGTATCCGGCTCCCTGACCTTGAATTTTTCGAGTGAGGACCCCAGGGGAACATCGGCGTCCAGTGTCACCAGACGGCGGGAGAGAAAAGCCTGTCCACGGCCTTCCTCCAGGGCCCGGCGGCGGCGCGCCTGGGGCACTTCGTCCAGGTGTTCATAGAGCCCCTCCAAAGAACCGAACTTTTGTATCAGATCCCGTGCGGTTTTCTCGCCTATTCCGCGCACCCCCGGGACGTTGTCGACAGAGTCCCCGGCCAGGGCCATCACCTCCCCCAGCCGTCCCGGTTCGACCCCGAAGCGCTCCCGCACCTCTTTCTCGGTGTAAACCTCATCCTTCATGGTGTCCATCACCCGCAGGCGGGGGCCGACCAGCTGCAGGAGGTCTTTGTCGCCGCTGACCACCACTACCTCCAGCCCCGCCGCGAGCCCCTGCCGTGCGGCAGCCGCCAGGAGGTCGTCCGCCTCATACCCTTCCTTCTCCAGGACCGGGATTCCGAAGGCCCGCACCAAGTCGCGGATCACCGGGATCTGCGGGACCAGGGCCTCGGGGACCGGGGGCCGGGTGGCCTTGTAATCGGGATAGATGGCGTGCCGGAAGGTGGGGCCTTTCGTGTCGAATGCAATGGCGAAATACTCCGGCGCCTCTTCGCGCACTATCTTCAGCAGCATCGCGGTGAAGCCATACACGGCATTGGTCGGGAAACCGCGGGAATTGGAGAGGCTCCTGATGGCGTGGAAGGCCCGGTAGATGTATGAATGGCCGTCGATGATATAGAACTGGTCCATGGAGCCCGTCCAGTATGTTCGGTCTGTGTGGTCTATTTCGTCTGTAAGGCCTGTTCCATCCCTATGGAGGTGATAGTATCAAGGTCGCCGCCGGAGTCAAGGAAACCGGGGCTCAAAAAACGTTGACTTTCCCATATCCGGCATATACATTAGCGCTGTTTTTCTCTGGGGAAAAACCTTTCGAAATGACTGACGAAAAAAAACTTTACGTCGCCCTTAACACTGTCCCGGGGCTCCGGGCCGGACCATTCCACCGCTCCCTCTCCGCGTGCGGTTCCGCCTCCGGCATCCTGAAGGCGGGAAGGGAGGGGCTCGCCCGCATTCCGGGGATCAGCGAGGCCACAGCCGCAGCCATTGTCGCACTGTCACCGAGTGCGGCCTGGAAGGCGGAGCAGGCCCGGGCGCAGGCCGCGGGGGCCGGCATCGTCACCCTTCTCGATCAGAACTACCCGGAACACCTGCGACAGATACACGACCCGCCTCCGGTCCTCTATCAGCGTGGGGAGCTTTGCCCCGCGGACCGGGAGGCGGTGGCGGTCGTCGGCTCCCGTGCCCCCACCCCCTACGGTCGCCTCACCACCGAGAAACTCGCCCGCGAGCTGGCCTCCTGCGGTATTACCGTCGTCTCCGGCCTGGCGCGTGGGATCGACAGCTGTGCCCACCGCAGTGCTGTGGAGGGGGGGGGAAGAACGATTGCGGTTCTGGGTTCGGGGCTGGACCGGATTTACCCCCCCGAGCACCGCACCCTGGCGGAGAAGATCGCCGCCGCCGGGGCGATCCTGACCGAATTCCCCTTCGGCCAGGGCCCGGAGAAATATCACTTCCCCCTCCGCAACCGGGTCATCAGCGGCCTCAGCCTGGGGGTGGTGGTGGTGGAAGCCGCCGCCCGGAGCGGGGCGCTGATCACCGCCGACCTCGCCCTGGAGCAGGGACGGGAGGTCTTTGCGGTTCCCGGCAACATCTCATCCCCAAAGAGCGCCGGCCCCAACCGTCTCATAACACAGGGGGCGAAACTGGTGGAGAGCGCCGGGGATATCCTCGAGGAATTCCCCCACCTGGCGTCGCGTGGAAAACCGGAAACCGACAATCGCCCCTCTCATCCCCTTTCGCAAAAGGAAGAGATCCTCCTCACCCGGCTGGGGAGCGACCCGCTCTCAATCGACGAAGTCATCAGAAACTCCCCGATCTCGGCCCCGGAAACGGTTTCGCTTTTGACCACTCTGGAACTCAAGGGCCTGGTGCGTCAGTTCTCGGGCAAGCTCTTTGCCAGGTGCGGCGGCTGACCCACTCTGTGCACGCGATGAGAACAAGGACACGTTGAAATGGGAAAAGACCTGGTCATCGTGGAGTCCCCGGCAAAAGCCAGGACTCTCCTCAAACACCTGGGGAAAGGCTATGAGATAAAGGCCTCACTCGGCCACGTGAGAGATCTGCCCAAGGCCACCTTCGGCGTGGACATCGAAGAGGGTTTCGAACCGCAGTACGAGATAATCAAGGGCAAAGGAAAAGTGCTCAGCGAGATCAAGAAGGCCGCCAAGGGCGCGAAGCGTGTTTTTCTCGCCCCGGACCCCGACCGGGAGGGAGAGGCCATCGCCTGGCACATCGCCCAGGAACTCGACGGCAAGTCAAAAAAACAGTTTCTTCGGGTGATATTTCACGAGCTGACCGGTCCGGCCATCGAACGGGCCTTCGCCCACCCCGGCACACTGGATCAACGGAAAGTGGATGCCCAGCAGGCCCGGCGGGTGCTCGACCGGATCGTAGGGTACCAGCTCAGCCCCCTGCTCTGGAAAAAGGTACGGCGCGGCCTCTCGGCCGGGCGGGTGCAGTCTGTGGCTCTCCGCCTGATCTGCGAGCGGGAGAAGTTGATTACCGATTTCGTCTCCGAGGAATACTGGTCTTTGACGGCCACCTTGGAAGGGACCACCCCCCCCCAGTTTCCGGCCAAACTCGAAAAGGTGCGCGGCAAGAAGGTAAAGATCACGAACTCCGAGCAGGCTGATGGGCTCTTCGAGTCCCTGCGGGACGCCACCTACCGCGTAGCCGGGATAGAGAAAAAACAGAAAACCCGGAGGCCGGTCCCTCCTTTCATCACCAGCCAGCTCCAGCAGGAGGCCTATCGCCGCCTCGGGTACACCGCCAAGCGGACCATGCGCCTGGCCCAGCAGCTCTATGAGGGGCTGGAGGTCGGCGAGGAGGGGGGGGTGGGGCTGATCACTTACATGCGGACCGACTCGCCGCGGGTGGCAGGCGAGGCCCAGCAGGAAGCCCGGCGTCTCATCGCCGCCGAGTACGGCCCGGAGTACCTGCCGGAGCGCGCGCCTCACTACCGGGGACGCAAATCGGCCCAGGAGGCGCACGAGGCCATCCGCCCGACCTCGGTCTTACGCCGTCCGAAGGATCTGGAGAAATACCTCGAGAAGGATCAGGCCGCCCTCTATCGACTCATCTGGCAGCGATTCGTGGCCAGCCAGATGCTGCCCGCCCTCTACGATCAGACCGG
>JAUVQV010000176.1 GCA_030597995.1 Candidatus Rokuibacteriota bacterium | reverse complement strand
GGCCGCCCGCCTGCGGGACTCCGAGGAAAAGCTCCGGACGGAGCTGGAGCAGCTGAAGCAGGAGTGGGAAAACAAACAGGATGAAGTCGAGCCGGTCCTGACGGAGGACGATATCGCCTACGTGGTTTCCAAAATGACCGGCATCCCGATTTTCAAGCTGGAGGAACAGGAGTCCGAACGGCTCTTGAGCATGGAAGAGGAGCTGCACAAACGGATCGTTGCCCAGGACGAAGCGGTGACCTCGATCGTGCGGGCCATCCGCCGCTCCCGGGTGGGTCTGAAACCGCCGAGCAAACCCATCGGCTCTTTCATCTTTCTCGGACCCACCGGTGTGGGCAAGACCGAGCTGGCCCGGGCCCTGGCCGCGGTTCTCTTCAACGACGAACACGCCCTGATCCGACTCGATATGTCCGAGTACATGGAAAAATTCAACGTCTCCCGGCTGACCGGGGCCCCGCCCGGCTACGTCGGCTACGAGGAGGGGGGACAGCTCACCGAGCGGGTCCGACGCCGCCCATACAGTATTGTCCTCTTCGACGAGATCGAAAAGGCCCACCCGGACGTCTTCAACATCCTCCTCCAGGTCCTGGACAGCGGGCAGCTCACCGACAACTACGGCCGGACAATCAGCTTCCGCAACGTGGTGCTCATTATCACCTCCAACCTCGGCTCGCGCGACCTGGAGAAAGGGTTCACCCTCGGCTTCCAGCGTGAGTCAAAGGACATAGAAGCCGAACGGATGAAAGCGAAGATAATGGAAGAGGTGAAAAGAACCTTCAACCCCGAGTTTCTGAACCGGATCGACGAAACGGTGGTCTTCCACTCCCTGACCAAGGAGCACATCCGCAAGATCATCGACATTCAGATCCGCGAACTCAACTGCCGCCTGGAGGAAAAGGGCTTTTCCATCCGCCTCGAGAGTGCCGCCGAGGAGTGGCTGATCGAAAAAGGCTTCGATCCCGCTTACGGGGCTCGCCATCTCCGGCGCTCCATCCAGACCCATATCGAAGATCCCCTCGCCATGGAGCTTTTGCGCCGGGAATTCGACGGGAAAGAAGAAATACTGGCCAAATTGGAGAACGACCACATAGTATTCCGAGTCAAAGCGGGAGTGTAATGTCCCCTCCCGTCTGCCGGTTCATCCTCACGCTCACCCTTCTGGCCGGATACTTCACGGCCTCCGCCCCGGCCCACGGCGCGCCACCCGCCCCGGCGGAAATCAAGCGCATCATCATCCGGGGGCAGAAAATGGTAGCCGAGGAAACGATCCGCACCCGTGTTCAGAGCCGGGAGGGAACTCCTTTTGATCCCGATCGGATAACCCGCGATGTGCAGGCGATCTACGAACTCGGATTCTTCGAAGATGTCCAGGTGGAGGCTGAAGGTTTCGAGGGGGGTCTCCAGATCATCTTCAATCTCACGGAAAAACCGATCATCAAATCGATCGATTTCGAGGGCAACGAACAAATAAAGAGCGACAAACTCCGGGAAAAACTGAAGTTCTCCGCCCATACGGTGTATAGCCCGGAGACGGTCTCCCAGGCGGTGCAGCAACTTAACACCATCTACCGGGAAAAGGGCTACTATCACGTCACCGTGGACACGCGGATGGATACCGTCGGGGAGGGCGAAGCCCAGCTGGTCTTCGTCATCCGGGAAGGTGAGAAGCACCACATCACCACCATCAGCTTTTCGGGGAATCGGGCCTTCTCGGACCGAAAGCTCCGGGGCGAGGTGAAAACCAAGCGGAGGGGTTTCTGGTCTTTCCTCACCGACTCCGGGCGGTTGCAAAAGGAGGTCCTCCAGGACGACCGGCAGCAGATCCTGAACTTTTACCAGGATCACGGGTACATAGAGGCCCGCGTAGGCGAACCGGAAATCACCGTCCGGGAAGATGAAAACAAACTCGAAATCATGATCCCCATCACTGAAGGAGAGCAGTACCGGCTGGGAAAAATAGACCTCCGCGGAGACACTCTCATCCCCCTGGAGCAAATCCACACCGTAATTGCGAGCCGGGAGGGAGAGATTTTCCGTCGGGAAACCTTTTCCAAGGACCTGTTCACGATCAACCAGCTCTACAGCCGGCGCGGATACGCCTACGTGGCGGTGGACTACTCCACAAAAATCGACCAGGCCCAGCGGACCATTGACGTCACGCTCCAGGTGGACAAAAAGGAGGAGGTCCGAATCGGACGGATCCGCATCACCGGCAACGTCACCACACGCGACAAGGTCATCCGCCGGGAAATTACTTTTCGTGAAGGAGACCTCTTCAACAGTGACGCCCTCCGGCGCAGCCGCCAGAAAATCATGAATCTCGGATTCTTCGAATCCGTGGATCTCTTGCCGCACCCGCGCGGGGAGGACATTATCGACATCAACATCGACCTGAAAGAGCGCCTGACGGGAGCCATCAGCTTTGGGGTGGGCTACAGCTCAGAGGACAAGGTCGCCGGCCAAGTCCGCCTCTCCGAAAGCAATCTCTTCGGAAGAGGACAGTCTCTCCAGCTTATGACGGAATACGGCCCGGTGCGGAAAAATTACTCGCTATCCTTCGCCGAGCGTTCCGTCTTCGACAGCCGCTATTCCTTCTCGTTCAGCATATACAACACGCTGAAAGAATACAGCGAGTACGACCGCAAGAGCATCGGGGGCAGAATCACCGTCGGCCGCTCCCTGGGAGAGTACTTCCGCGCCTTTCTCTCATACAAACAGGAGAACGTGGACATCAGCGACGTGACCGAGGATGCGTCCTCGTTCATCCTATCCCAGGAGGGGGAGAGACTTACCAGGAGTGTGCGGCTGTCCCTGTCGCGGGATTCCCGGGACAACTATTTCAACCCCACCACGGGAAACCGCACGGTCCTGTCCACAGAATTGGCCGGCGGCCCCCTGGGGGGAGACAATTACTTCACCAAACATATCGCCGAGACGAGCTTCTACTTTCCGCTCTTCTGGAAACTGGTGCTGATGCAGCACGGGGAAATCGGAACAATCAGCGGCTTCGACGGCCGGGAAGTGCCTATCTACGAGAAGTTCTTCATGGGAGGGATCTACTCCGTGAGGGGCTTCCAGCCCAGGACTGTCGGGCCGAAGGACGAGAACGGGGATCCGATCGGGGGAGTAAAAAAACTGCAATTCAACACCGAGATCATAATGCCTCTGGTCCCGGAACAGGGGATGAACCTGGTGGTGTTCTTTGATGCCGGCAACGCCTTTGACGTAGGGGAATCCCTGAGTCTCTCCAGCCTTCGGACCGGTGCCGGGGCAGGTATCCGGTGGCTGTCCCCGCTCGGTCCCTTCCGGTTGGAGTGGGGCTACAATCTCGATCGGGAGGAAGGGGAACCCTCCAGCGACTGGGCATTCACCATCGGCGCCTTCTTTTAGTGTAGTGTCCCGAGAGTTCTTAGCCATATTCCGTGCCAGAGGCTTCCCTCCGTTCACCACGCTGCACTGTCGACCCGCTATGTTCACTCCGGAAAACCCCTGTCACTCCCCCTGCTGAAATAAACTCAACTTCTCAACGACAAGGTAT
>JAUVQV010000045.1 GCA_030597995.1 Candidatus Rokuibacteriota bacterium | reverse complement strand
TCACGAGAGAGATTTTGCGTCCTGGCAAGGCGTCGCCGGAGTGAGCGCGGAGGCGTACTACGGTACGCCGCACAAGCGAACGAGGGCGCAACGCAGCCCGGGCGAAAAAGATCCTCGTGAATAGTTCGGATTAGTCGAGCTTGTCCAGGGCCGCAGCAATCCTGTCCACGCCGGAGATGATTTTCTCCCTCTCGATGGCGAAGCAAAGTCGGAGGTGGGCATCGGAGCCGAACGCGATTCCCGGCACCGCCGCCACATGGCCCTCTTGCAAGAGATAGGTCGAGAGGTCGACTGAACCGGCAATCCTGTTTCCCCTGAAAGAGCGCCCGTAGTGTTCCGAGAAGTTCGGGAAGACATATAAGGCCCCGCGGGGATCAACGCAGGTGACACCGGGAACGGCGCGGAGCATCCGCACCAGCAGCTTCTTTCTCTCCGAAAATTCACGCACCATTCTCGCCAGCGTATCCTGAGGACCAAGCAGGGCCTCTATGCCCCCGTGCTGCGCGAAGGAGGTGGGATTGCTGGTGCTGTGGTCCTGAATGGTGGTCATCGTGGAAATGAGTTCCCTCTCCGCGGCGGCGTAGCCCAGCCTCCAGCCGGTCATGGCAAAGCTTTTCGAGAAGCCGTTAATCACTACCGTCCGGCCTTTCACCTCGGGGTCGAGGGAGGCGATGGAGACGTGCCGAAAGCCGTCGTAGACCAGTTTTTCGTAGATTTCGTCTGAGACCAGAAAGAGGTCATGCTCCGCGGCGAGTTTCGCCAGCGCCTCCAATTCCGGACGCTCCAGGCCGCTGCCGGTGGGGTTGGCCGGGGAGTTGATCACAAGTATCCGGCTCCTGGGGGTGAGTCGTGAACGCACGTTCTCCGCCCGAAGATGGAAGCCGTCATTTTCAGCGGCAGGCACGAACACCGGTTCTCCGCTCGCCAGGCGGACGATCTCCGGGTAGGAGACCCAGAAGGGTGAGGGAATGAGCACTTCGTCTCCCGGGTTGAGCACCGCCTGGAAAAAATTGAAGAGAGAATGCTTCGCCCCACAGGATACTAGAATCTGCTCCGGCCCGTACTCCAGCCCGTTCTCCACCTCTAATTTCCGGCAGATGGCCTCCCGGAACTCCACGGTGCCCGCGGTCGGAGTGTACTTCGTGAAGCCTGCCTCCAGGGCTGAGGCCGCTGCGGCCCTGATGTGGGTCGGCGTGTCGAAGTCCGGTTCGCCGGCTCCGAAACCGACCACATCCACTCCGCGCGCCAGCAGGGCCTTGGTCTGGGCGGTGATGGCTAAGGTGGCGGAAGGCGTGATGCCCCGGAGGCGATTGGATAGTCTCATGGACTACCTTTTATCGTGCCGGAGGCGGGGGGGGTCGGGAATTTATCACGCAGCCTTCGTTCAACGATCGGTGTGACGAAATTTCCCACCGGACCGCCATAGCTGGCGATCTCCTTGACCATTCGGGACGCGAGGTAAATGTTCTTCTCGCCCGGCAGCAGAAAGACAGTTTCGATCTTGGGGTCCATAGCGCGATTGGTGAGGGCGATCTGGAGCTCATATTCGAAATCCGAGATGGCCCGTAAGCCCCGGACGATGACATGACAACCCTGCTTCCGGGAAAAGTTGATCAAAAGGCCGTCGAAGACGGTGACTTCCGACCCGGGGGTGTTGGAGAGGACCGCCTGGGCCATCTCAAACCGCTCCTCGGCGGAGAAGAGAGGGGCTTTTTCAGGCTTTCGGACGATGGCCACCACCAGGCGATCGAAAAGGAACAGCCCGCGATGGATGATATCGATGTGGCCGTTGGTTATGGGGTCGAAAGTTCCTGGGTAAATTGCGGAGCGAGTCATGGTGGTGCTTCTCCCTGGAATGTTGTCAAGACCGTCTCCCCGAACCTCCGCTCGTCCACTGCCCTCCAGCCGGACACGGACGGCAAGATGAGACCGCGGCGGTGCTGGATAAAGATCCTGTTTTGGCCGCGCATAATAGCACGCCAGGAGGGGGAAAGTAAACACCGTACTGCCAGGTCGGAGTCATACGGGGGGTCAAGAAAGGCCAGGTCGAAGTACACCCGACGGCGCTGGAAATTTTCGATGGTCCCGAGGGAATCGCCGCGGATCAGTGTCGGGCCGGCGTGGATCCCGAGGACCAAAAGGTTTCTTCGAATGAGGGCAATGGCTGCGGGGTGGTTGTCGACGAAGGCTGCGACGCCGGCCCCGCGGCTCAAGGCTTCTATGCCCACGCTGCCGCTGCCGGCACAGAGGTCGAGGAAACGGCACCCGACGATGTCTGGCCCGATGAGGTTAAAGAGGGTTTCCCTCACCGGACCCGAGGTTGGCCGCAGTGCAATTCCCCTGGATGTACGGAGGCGGCGTCCCCGGTGTGCACCGCCGACAATTCTCATTTTTTGACCGGTTCGGTGCTCCCGCCGACAGTGATTTCCGGGATCCTCAATGTCGGCTGGGCATCCGCAACCGGGACTCCCTGACCCTCCTTCCCGCATGTTCCCAGGCCAAACCCCAGGTCACTTCCCACTCGGTCGATCTGACGGAGGACCTCAGCACCGTTCCCGATCAGGGTGGCCCCCCGGACCGGGTAGGCCGCTTCTCCTCCCTCGATCTGGTAGCCTTCGGTCACTTCGAACACGAAGTCTCCGTTCACGGTATTGACCTGTCCCCCACCCATTTTTTTCACCAGCAGGCCCCGGGGAAGCTCGGCCAGGATTTTTTCGGGATCGTCTCTCCCCGGGAGGATCATGGTGTTCGACATCCTGGGGACGGGTCGGTAATGGTAGGATTGCCGGCGGCCGTGGCCATTGCTGGCTCGGCCTTCCTTATGGGCGGTGAGACGGTCGTAAAGAAAGGTCTTGAGTACCCCTCGCTCCACCAGCATCGTCTGTTGGGCAGAGACCCCTTCGTCGTCCACCAGGTAGCTGCCTCGCCTCCCGGGGAGAGTGGGATCGTCAACTACCGAGATAAGCGGGTTGGCTACCCGCTGGCCTCGCCGCCCCGAATAGATGGAGAATTTTTCCTGGACCAGGTCGGCCTCGAGCCCGTGTCCGATCGCCTCGTGCACCATTGTGCCCCCGGCTTCGGCAGCCAGGACCACCGGCATCCTTCCGCCCGGCGCCCGGCGGGCGGAGAGCATCTGGACCGCCCGGCGGGCGGCGGTGAGGGCGATTTCCTCCAGGGTGTGAGGGGGGAATTTATGGAGGCCGACATTTCCTCCGGCGGTCTCATACCCCGTCTGTATGACCGCCCCATCGGCGGCTATGACCTGGACCGCCCAGATACTGGTCAGACGGTGGTCACGGGCGTCATCCCCGAGGGAGTTCTGGATGCGGACCCTGGTTTGATGCTCGCGGCCGGCTATGACCACCTGGCGGATGCCGGGGTGGAACTTGCGTATCATACGGTCCACTCCCCTGACCTGTGCGGTGAGGGCGGGAGGGGAAAGGCCGGTGGTCTGTCTTCTGGGAGGAGGAATGGGTAACGCGCCGCGGGCGTACTTGGAACGAGGTCGAGAGCTGCGCTTTCCCACCGCCATCGCCTCTGCCAGCTCCTTTGCCAGTGTGAGGCCGGATCCGGACGAAACATTTTGAGAGAAAGTGTAGTAGGTCCTGCCCTCCACGAGGACCCGCAGGCCGAGCCCCTCTTCCGCGCCCTGAATCACCTTTTCTACCCGGCCGTCTTCCAGTAGCAGGGAGAACGATTCCTCCCGCCCCCGGAAGAATTCGGAGTAGTCGGCACCGCGGCGGGTAAGTCCTTTCAAGATCTCGGGATAATTGAGCAGCACCATGGTCAGTCTCCGCAGAGGTGTGTTTCCCGTATCTGAAGGCCTTCCCTTCGAAGGGCGGCGACGAGATCTGAAAATTCGCCCTCCGCGCCGGGAGAGATGAGTATTTCCACCAGCCCTTCCGTGGAAGACAGGGTCCGCATTGTCGCCAAGTCGTCATACCCCTCCAGCACGGCGTGGAAGTAGGAGATCTGTGGCGCTGGAACCAGGAGCAGTACCCGGCTGGCATCCGTCGGCGGGGAAGGAAAATGGATTTCCATAAAGGGAGAGTAGCACAACTCAATGCCGGCCGCCACGGCACCGGTATCCCGGGGAGGAGGGAATAGGTGTGGCAATCTTTTCCGGAAAATACTACATTGGAATCCTTTAGAGCACTCGGAAAACGTTCTCACCTGTTGGGTTAATTATTTTCCGGAGGGAGCCGAAATGGAGACTTACAATATCAGGGACTATCTCAACGAGGAATTCCAGGAGTACATTGTCGGGCCCAGGCAGATCGGCAGCCGGGGGGCCTACCTTGTCTACGGGGAGGTCGAGGCTGGAGAGGCTCGCTCTCTCTCGGCGGGAAGAGGCCACGAGGAGATAATGATAGTGGTGTCAGGCCGTGGGCTCCTGCGCTACCGGGGGGGGGAGATCGTTCTGCAGCCGGGGCAGGTTATCTACCTCGACCCGGATTTTGAGGGGGAGTTACGGGCGCAGGATACCGAGGGGGTGCACTACGTATCCGCCGGCGGACACATCCCCGGCGGGCACAGCCACTGAATGCGGTCCACACCACATTAGGACTTTCCCCATTTTTTTCCATTGAAAATTGAGAACGTCTTGGAAGTGCAGGCACTTGGGTCAATTGGCAAGTGAAAAAGTCTCGAATGGTATAAGGTCGGAGAGAGGTGTTGGGGATATCCCCTGAGCGAACATCGAACCATGTCGGGGCACCACACTCGGCGACCGAGAGCGGGCCGCGGAGCGGCCGAAGGCGCATGTTTGAGGCCCCTAGGGCCGAGTTTGCGCCTTCGAGCGGACGGGAGTTGAAGTGGGGTCCGACCTCTTTCGCCGAGAGCGAGAGGGAGCACCCCCGGCGATTTCTGACCACCGAATCAACAATGGGAAACTTTTCGCACTCACATTTCTTGACAGGGGTGCACCTTCGTGTTACTAAAAGACAAATTTTTCGCGGCGTCATGAACCACTTTCAGTACCGAAACAACGAACTGTATTGTGAGGGCGTCCCCCTGCGGGACTTGGCGGAGGAATGCGGGACCCCGCTCTATGTTTACAGCCACGCCACACTCCGGCGGCACTATCAGGTCTTTGACGAGGCCTTCTCGAAAATTCCGCATCTCACCTGTTACGCCGTAAAGGCAAATTCCAACATCGCCCTCTTGCGGCTCCTCGCCGGATGGGGTGCCGGAATGGACGTGGTCTCTGGAGGTGAACTCTACCGGGCGCTGGCCGCCGGGGTGGAACCGTCAAAAATAGTCTTTGCCGGAGTGGGGAAGACCGAGCGGGAGATCGAAGAGGCCCAAAAGGCGGGAATTCTGATGTTCAATGTCGAGTCGCGGGAGGAACTGGGACTCATCAATAAGGTGGCGCGGGAAAAGGGGCTTCGCCCCAGGGTGGCCCTGCGCATCAATCCCGCCATCGACCCCCGGACTCACCGCCACATTGCCACCGGATCGAAGGAGAGCAAGTTCGGTATAGACTCGGATCAAATCCTGCAGGGCTACCGCGAGGCGCTGCAGATGGAGCACCTGGAAGTGGCCGGGATCCACGCCCATATCGGATCCCAGATTACCGAGATCGGGCCTTTCCGGGAAGCGATTGAGAAACTCGCACGGATCGTCGCCCAGGTTCGCACGCTCGGCGTGGATCTTCGCTATGTCGACATCGGCGGAGGTCTTGGCATCACGTACGAACGTGAAGAGCCGCCGGAGCCGCAGCAATTTGCCGCCGCACTTTTACCGGCCCTGCAAAAGCTGAGCTGTACTCTTCTGACAGAACCGGGCCGGGTCTTGGTGGGCAACGCCGGCATTCTCCTGACCCGCCTTCTCTACCGTAAGGAAAGTGGCGGGAAAAGCTTCATGATGGTTGACGCCGGGATGAACGACCTTATCCGGCCCGGACTCTACGGCTCCTACCATGGGATCCAGCCGGTACGGGAATCTTCGGGGGAACGCACGAGGGTGGACGTGGTCGGGCCGATCTGCGAGTCCGGGGATTTTTTAGCCCGGGACCGTGAGCTGCCGGCAGTCTCGCCCGGAGAATATCTGGCGGTAATGAGTGCCGGTGCCTACGGCTTTGTAATGTCATCTCACTACAACTCGCGCCCTCGAGCGGCGGAGGTCCTGGTGCAGGGTGGAAAGTACTCGATTATAAGGGAGCGGGAAACTTACCAGGACCTGATTCGGGGAGAGAATCTGTCCGCGGTGGACAAGGAGGGGGGGAAGATCTCCACCCCTGCATCGCCGTTGCCGAAGTGAGGCGCCGGGGACTCGTTGGGTAAATGGCAAGAATTCCCTTCTGGAAAATGAGCGGCAGCGGCAACGACTTCATCGTGATAGATAACCGCCGCGGGGTGGTAAAGACCGAGGCCATGCCGGGGCTGGCCGGGGAATTGTGTGTGCGCCGCTTTTCGGTGGGGGCTGACGGATTGATTCTGATTCAGAGATCCCGTCGGGCGGATTTTTCCTGGCGCTTTTTCAACGCCGACGGCAGCGAGGCGGCCATGTGCGGAAACGGCGGTCGCTGTGCCGCCCGCTTCGCCTACCTCAAGGGCATTGCCCCGGAGCAGATGCATTTCGAAACCGGTGCCGGTCTGATACGGGCCGAGATCAAGAAGGGGCGGGTCAAGCTTCAGCTACCCCTCCCCCACAGTTATCGAGAAAAGGTGCCGATAGAGGTTCATC
>JAUVQV010000041.1 GCA_030597995.1 Candidatus Rokuibacteriota bacterium | reverse complement strand
CTCCTTATAGCGTTAAATTATTGATCATAGCACTCTACTTCGGTCCATAGAGAAAATTGAGCAAAATCCGTACCAGCAATACAGAAATTCTTTAAATTGCTAACTGGTTGTTTTCCGGACTTATTACCTAATACAGATACTGTTTTTATCCTGAAGGTGCAAGCCCTCTCTCAATATCATGACTAATTGTCAGACAAGCGTGACAGTCTGGCATGAGGCCCGGATTTTCCCTTGCCCCCACCCCAGGGACTTTTATACAATGTTTCTGCTCCAAAAAGAAACATCTCGTGAGGAGATAGATTGCCGAAAATAAATCGCGCCCTGCTCAGTGTCTCGGACAAGGCCGGCATTGTCGACCTGGCCGTCGCCCTCCACGCCGCAGGGGTCGAAATCCTCTCCACCGGGGGAACGGCCGAGACGCTCACCGCGAGTGGGATACCGGTGGTCCAGGTCTCCGATTTTACCGGCCAGCCGGAGATGCTCGGGGGGCGGGTAAAGACCCTCAACCCGCGCATCCACGGCGGGATCCTGGCGCGGCGCAAGTCTTCGGTCCACCGGCGCGAGATGGCGCGGCACCACCTCCTCCCTATCGATCTGGCAGTGGTGAATCTTTACCCCTTCGAGGCCACCGTCGCCCGTCCCGGCGCCACCTTCGCCGAGGCCATCGAGAACATCGACATCGGCGGCCCGGCGATGCTCCGCTCCGCCGCCAAGAACTTCGAGGACGTTACGGTGATCGTCGACCCGGCGGACTACCCCGCCCTGATCAAGGAGATGCGGGAAAATCGCAACCGTGTCAGCGCCGCCACCAACTTCGCCCTGGCCCGGAAGGCCTTTTCACACACCTCCTCGTACGATGCGGTCATCCTCTCTTATTTGGAGTCACATCCCCAGGGCGCCAAGCCGGCCCAACAGATGGAGCGCCTCCCTTTTCCGGACACTCTCTGCCTGCCGCTGTCGAAAGTTCAGGACCTCCGGTACGGGGAGAACCCCCACCAGGCCGCCGCCGTGTACCGGGAACCGAGTCCCAATCCGGGCCTGGCGACGGCGAAACAGCTCTCCGGTAAAGAGCTCTCATTCAACAACTACCTGGATCTGGACGCCGCCTGGACCGCCGCCCGGGACTTTCTCGGCCGCCCCTTCGTGGTGATCATAAAACACACCAATCCCTGCGGCGCGGCCCGGGCCAGGAACGTCGCGCTCGCCTTCGAGCTGGCTCGGGCTACCGACCCCGTCTCGGCCTACGGCGGAGTGATCGGTGTCAGCCGCCAGGTGAGTGCCGCCCTGGCCGAAAAAATCACCACCTCATTTTTCGAGGCCGTGATCGCCCCCGGGTATGCCCCCCGGGCGCTGGAAATCCTCGGCTCCAGGAAAAATCTCCGCCTCATGGAAGTCACCGCCGCTACGGGACGCATGCTGCGCGACATGAAAAAAATCGACGGCGGGTACCTCCTCCAGGACCCCGATCTCCCCCAGATCCGCGATATCAGAAAGCTCCCGGTGGTGACCCGGAGGAAACCCACGGTACGGGAGTACCGGGCCCTGGAGTTCGCCTGGAAGATGGTCCGCCACGTCAAGTCCAACGCCATCATCTTCGCCAACGAGGAGCAATTGGTGGGAATCGGAGCCGGGCAGATGAGCCGGGTCGACTCGTGCCGCCTCGCCGGGACAAAGGCGGTGCTCCCCCTCCGGGGGACCACCGCGGCTTCCGACGCCTTTTTCCCTTTTAGGGACGGTGTAGACCTGCTGGCCGCGGCCGGGGCGACCGCCGTTATCCAGCCGGGAGGGTCCATCCGGGACGAGGAGGTGATCCAGGCCGCCGATGAACAGGGCCTGGCAATGGTATTCACCGGATACCGGCATTTCAAACACTAACCGCAGTCCTGCCTGTCATCCCGAGGGAGCATAAGCGAGTCGAGGGATCTTGGGTCTTTCAGATTCCTCGACTTCGCTCGGAATGACATGGTGGTTGTTCAGTGAGCCGCAATATACTTGACGGATACAATGGACGAGATAGACTAGACGCTTAAACAACTAAACTGATCAATTAACATGAAAATTCTTGTGGTGGGTGCGGGGGGACGGGAACACGCCTTGGTCTGGAAACTGCGCCAGAGCCCCCGCGTCTCCAAGGTGTATTGCGCCCCGGGGAACGGGGGCATCAGCGGCCTGGCGGAGTGTCACCCCATTGACGCCGCCGACATCCACGAGCTGCTGGCCTTCGCCGCCCGGGAGCGGGTGGACCTGACGGTGGTGGGGCCGGAGTTGTCCCTTGCTCTGGGAATCGCGGACCTCTTTGAGCCGGAGGGGCTGCGGGTCTTCGGCGCCAGCCGGAGAGCGGCCGAGATCGAGGGCAGCAAGGTCTTTTCCAAGGAGCTGATGAAAAAATACCACATCCCCACCGCCTACCACCAGGAATTCGACAATCCGGATGATGCCCGGAACTATATCCGCGAAGTCGGGGCCCCGATCGTGGTCAAGGCCGATGGCCTGGCGGCCGGCAAAGGGGTGATACTTTGCCGCACCATCGCGGAGGCCGAGGATGCGGTCAAGATGATCATGGTAGACCGCGTCTTCGGAGAGGCCGGCGAGAGGGTGGTGGTGGAAGAACTCCTGGAAGGGGAAGAGGTCTCGTTTCTGGCCTTTACCGACGGGGAGCAGGTCCTGCCGATGGCCTCGTCGCAGGATCACAAACCGATCTACGATCACGACCAGGGACCCAACACCGGGGGTATGGGGGCTTACTCCCCGGCACCGGTGCTCACCAAAGACCTCAACCTCCGCGTGATGGACACAATCATGATCCCGGCAGTCAAGGGCATGGCGGCCGAGGGCCGCCCGTACCAGGGGGTCCTCTACGCCGGGCTGATGATCACCGCCGACGGTCCGAAGGTGCTGGAATTCAACGCCCGCTTCGGCGACCCGGAGGCCCAGCCCATTCTCCCCCGGATGAAGGGAGACCTGGTGCCGATCCTCGAGGCCTGCGTCGAAGGCGGTCTCGAGGAACACTCGCTGAGCTGGAAAGAGGAGGCCTGTGTCTGCGTGGTGCTCGCCTCCGCCGGATACCCCGGCCGTTATGAAAAGGGTCTGCCGATCTCGGGCCTCGAAGCGGCCGAGGAAGAGGAGGGGGTAATCCTCTTCCACGCCGGAACCGTCCGGCAAGGGGACCGGTTTGTGACCGCGGGGGGGAGGGTTCTGGGAGTGACCGCCCTGGGGCCGACGGTGCAGGAGGCGATCGACAAGGCCTATCGCGCGGTGGAAAAGATTTCCTTCAAGGGAAAACATTACCGTCGAGACATCGGCCACAAGGGTTTGTGAGGAAATAAGTTATTTTCTCACAGACCCTAAGGCCCTGCACATGGAGGGAGGACAATGAGCAAACCCCAGGTGGCGATTATAGTCGGAAGTAAAAGCGACCTCCCCTTTCTTCCAGAAGGGGAGCGGCTCCTCACACGCTTCGGGATCGACTCCCGGGTGATCGTGGCCTCGGCCCACCGCCAGCCGCAGAAGGTGGGGAATATCGCCCGCACCGCCGAAACCAAAGGATACGAGGTCCTGATTGCCGCTGCCGGCTACGCCGCCCACCTGGCCGGAGTGCTGGCAGCCGGGACCGCGTTGCCGGTGATCGGCGTCCCCCTGGACACTTCGCCCCTGAAAGGGATGGACGCCCTCCTCTCCATGGCGCAAATGCCGGCCGGGGTTCCGGTGGCTACGGTTACGGTGGGCAGATCCGGCGTGAAGAACGCGGCCGTCCTGGCGGCCCGGATCCTCGCCCTGAAGTACCCGCCCGTCAAGGAAGCCGTACAGCAATACCGGAAAGAGCTGGCAAAAGGATAGGCCGGCCGGACAAGACCCCTCGACGCGGTTACTGAAGGCCGAGGATGTTCGGAGACTTCCGGTGGTAGCCCTCTCTCGCAGCGAGGTAGTTGAGGTGCGGCGTGATCAGATCCTCCACTTCGGCCACCAGCGGCTGCGGGAGCGTGCGCGCATCCATGACCTTCAGCATGGTGCGGCACTTCTCACAGACGTCCACCCGGTATCCCGGCTCCTCGTCCGAGTAAAGATATTTCAGGGTGGAGATCTCGGTATTGCCGCAGGAAGCGCACCGAATTCTGGGAAAGAGCCAGTCGGTTCCGCAGCGCGTACACACCAGATAGCGGCTTCCCTCTTCTCCGCGCAGCTCTCCCACCGCCGCCTGCTGAGCGCACACGGGGCATGACCCCAGCTCCCAGAGCCCATCTTTCAGGTGGGGCCGGCTCGATTCGGCCACCCGCATCCAGAGGGGTCTCAGGGCGCTGAAGGAGAGAAATTCCGCGAGATGGTCGCTTAGATCCCGGACCGGTACCGCCGCCTCTCCCCGGCCCTCTCTGTTCCGAAAAATACCGGCAAGCCAGACTCCGGTCTGGAATGTGCCGGAGTCCGCGGCCGCGAGAAAAGTCTCGGCCTCCTCTCGCATCTCCGGCTTTCGGGCGGTTACGATGTCCGCCAGTTCCCGCACCAGGTCATGGAGTTCCCTTGAGATTTCCGGGAGATCGCGGCGGTCCACCAGCACAAAGCCGCTTTTGAGCCGCGTTCGGCCTTCGGACTCCGGTATCGCGATCTTGGGGGAATCGAGCCCCTCCCAGGCGCGGAACTGAGCCTCCAGAACGGCCGTTGCGAACTCCAGCTGGCTTCGGTAACCGGGTTTCTCCTCTCCGGTCTTCCGAAACCTCTCCCTCCAAGATTCCCAGATGACATCGTCCCAGAACATCATTCCCCCCTGGTCGCAATTCCCCCTCACCCTCATCCTCTCCCCCCGTCGCGGGGGAGAGGGAGGGGTGAGGGGGATTCAGAATGTCCTTCTCAGATACCGGCCCCCTGTTTCTTGAGCCACTTGGAGCGGTGAACCCGTGCCCAGGCCCTGGTGACGCGGCCGTGGAAGATGATCCCGGCGGTGCCCGGATTAGCGAGGGTACCGAGATAGATGTGGAGGAGGACAAAAACACCGGAGATCAGGGTGAACAGGGAGTGGACGGTCTGCGACAGCTGCACGGTCCCGCGCGAGACGGCACCGGGATACATCATTGCCAGGCCGGAGAGACTCATCAGGATCCCTCCGATCAGCACCGCCACCAGGAAGAAAAGCTTCTGGCCGGCGTTGAACTTTCCGGTCTCGAAGTGGGTCTTTTCGCCGCCGAGGTACCCGCCCAATTTGGAGAGCCAGGCCTTGTCGTCGGCGTCGAAGCTGATGCAGTCTTTTGCCCACGTCAGGATGGAAACGACCAGCGACACCATGAATACCCAGGCCATCCAGTCGTGGATCGCCTTGAGGTTCTGCGCCCCGCCAAAGGTTGCGGAAATTACCCCGAAGGCCTTGAACATCATCCCCAGGCCGGTCAGGAGAAGCACTAGAAAGGAAACGGCGAGGACCCAGTGCACGAAACGCTCCCAGGCGCTGCTTCCCTGAATGTAGTCGCCCTTTTCCATCAGCCTTCACCCCCTTCCTCAACCCGATGCGGTCCGTGGACCACATAGTGGAGCAGAATACCGGCCGCCGTGAGACCGAAGCCCCATTTGATCAGGGGCTTGAAGGTGTCCCTCCAGGCCACCACCCCGGCCGGCACGGCCGGCTTCTCAGGCAGGGCAAAGGCCCCGGCTCCCTCAGTCTGCGGCACCAGGTGCATGACGTGGAGACCGAGTTCCTCCTGTTCCGCCCCGTAGAGCCTCAAATTGCCGGCACGAGCGAGTTCCCTGCCCTTCGCAACCAGCGCCTGCCGGTTCCAGGAGAACTCGACCGCCCCGGTGGGACAGGTGGCGGCGCAGGCCGGCTGCAGACCGTTCATCACCCGGTCCTGGCAGAAATTGCACTTCCAGGCCTTGTTGCCCACGGGATCGTACTGCGGTACCTCGAAGGGGCAGGTCTGTTCACAGTGCCGGCACCCGATGCACTTTTCCTGGTCGATGACGACCATCCCGTTGCTCTGGTGCGTCAGGGCCCCCGGAGCCGGGCAGACCATGACACAGGTCGCCTCGGTGCAATGGAAGCACTGCTCCTGCCGGTACAGCCACTTCACCCCGTCGCCTTCAGACTCCTCGATGAAGCGGATGCGCCGCCAGAGGTCCCTCGAGAGCCGCGGGGGATTCTCGTAGGATCCCTCGTTGACGGTCGGCACGAAGCCGCGCTTGTTCCACTGCTTGCAGGCCACCTGGCAGGCCCGGCAGGCGGTGCATTTGGTGGGATTGAGCAGCATCGCGATCTGGGCCATCTACACCACCTCCTTCTTTTTTACATTCACCATGAAGGCCTTAGTCTCCGGAATCATGGTGTTGGCATCCCCCACCGTCGGGGTCAAGAGATTGGCGCTGTCTCCGAAGGTCGGAAAGGCGTGGTCGGGGTACACCCCGCTCTTGGTGGTCGCCCAGCCGAAAGCCCAGGGCAGGCCGAGCTGGTGAACGGTTTCGCCCCCGATGTTGAAGGGACGGAAACGCTTGGTGACGATGGCCACCGCCTCCACCCCGCCCCGGGCTGAGGTGACGACTACCGTGTCACCGTTCTTGATCCCCTGCTTCGCGGCGAGCTCCGGGCTCATCTCGCAGAAAGAGGCCGGCTGCATCTCGACCAGGAAGGATTGGTGGCGGGTGAGGACGCCGGTCTGCCAGTGTTCGGTCAGGCGGTAGGTGGTGGCGACGAAGGGATAGCGGGCGTCACAGAAGAGGAACTTGTCCTCGCCGGCCCCTTCCCCTTCCTCACCGAAGATCTTCACAACGGGATTGATCTTCTGGGGGGACATCTGGTTTCCCTCGGTGGGGCACTCCAGCGGTTCGTAATGCTCCGGGAACGGTCCTTCGGCCCGTCCGGGTCCGAAAATGCTCGCCACCCCGTGGGGTTTCAT
>JAUVQV010000051.1 GCA_030597995.1 Candidatus Rokuibacteriota bacterium | reverse complement strand
GCCTCGACCGGTATCCCGATGGGATGCGGCTGCGGGGCGACCTGCACTACCTTCCCCGAGATCGAGGCGTGCACTGGTGCGGAGACGAAGGCCTCGGTCTCCCCGATCCTGGTCCCTACCTTGACCTGGTCTCCAACCTTGACCAACGGCCGGCACCGCGCCCCGATGTGCTGCTGCAGAGAAACGATGGCCACCGGCGGAGGAGCCAGCGGCTCAACTCTCAGCTGTGAGGTCGCCTCTTTGCGGTAGGCGGGGTGAATCCCGCCCTGAAACTCCCCGCTTCTCTCAGCCATGAGGTCCCCCATCGTAAAAACCACCACGATCAGCCCGTCGAGTGTGTCTTTTGGTCCGGGCTCCGCCCGGAATGTCCGATTCAGACAATTATTAATGATGCCCTCAGGTTATGGTAGCACACATCCTGCCTTTTTAGGTTGAAAAAAAAAACCGCACGTGATACAAGATGTAAGGTCGCGTGTGAAAATCCTCTCATCAACATGGAGCTGAGATGCCCAGACTAAGATCCGCGGGCCTCTACCGGGAAGCCCAGAGGCTCATGCCGGGCGGGGTGAACAGCCCGGTCCGGGCCTTCCAGGCCGTCGGCGGTCAACCCCTTTTCATTGCGCGCGCGCGGGGATCCAAAATCACCGACGTCGAGCGGCGCACTTACATCGACTATGTCTCTTCCTGGGGACCGATGATCGTCGGCCACGCCCACCCCCGGGTGGTGGCCGCGGTCGCCGAAGCCGCGCAGCGGGGCACGTCGTACGGCGCCCCCACCGAGGCCGAAAACACCCTGGCCAAAATGGTGCGTGATGCCTTCCCCTCGATCGAACTGGTGCGGATGGTCAACTCCGGAACCGAAGCCGTGATGAGCGCCCTTCGTCTGGCGCGCGCCGCCACCCACCGGGAGGACATCGTCAAGTTCGAGGGCTGCTATCACGGGCACTCCGACCAGATGCTTGTCAAAGCCGGCTCGGGGGCCATGACCCTGGGAATCCCCGACAGCCCCGGCGTCCCGGGCGGTCTCGCGCGGCACACCATCACCCTCCCCTTCAACGACCCGGAGGCGGTGGAAAGGATGTTCCGCCGGAGAAAGGGCAAAATCGCAGCGGTAATTGTGGAACCGGTGGCGGCCAACGCCGGGGTCATTCCGCCTCGGCCGGGCTTTCTGGAGAGGCTCCGGGAAATTACCAGGACCTACGGCGCCCTTTTGATATTCGACGAGGTGATCACCGGCTTCCGGGTCGCCTACGGAGGAGCTCAGGAGTACTACGGGGTCCGGGCCGACCTCACCTGCCTCGGAAAAATCATCGGCGGCGGTCTCCCGGTCGGGGCCTACGGCGGCCGCCGCGACCTGATGGAGCAGATCGCCCCCCGGGGTCCGGTGTATCAGGCCGGTACCCTCTCCGGCAATCCACTGGCTATGGCCGCCGGGATCACGACCCTGGAGATCCTCTCCCACCCTGGCGCCTTCCGGAAGCTGGAGGGAAAAGGAGAGTTCCTGGCCCGGGGAACGGCCGAGAATCTCAAAAGGGCCGGGGTGCGGGCGGTGCAGAACCGGGTGGGCTCGATCTCCTGCCTCTTTTTCACCCGCGGACGGGTCAGGGACTACGCCACCGCCAAGCGGGCCAACACCAGACGTTATGCCAACTACTTCTCCCGGATGTTGCGGGGCGGAATCTATCTGGCTCCCTCCCAGTTCGAGGCCAGCTTTATCTCCCTGGCCCACACCCGGGGGGACCTGGAAAAAACCCTGGCGGTACAGCGCCGGGCGTTGAAGAACATATGAGGTGAAGACCGAGCAGCCGGCAACCCCGAAGAGCAGTCCCGGGAAAAAGAACCTCATCAAGTATCTCCGGTTCAGCACTTTCGGGCTCGAGATCGGCGCGGCCGCCGCCATCGGCATCCTGATCGGGTGGTACCTGGATCGGCTATTAGGAACGAAGCCCTGGCTCTTGGTGGTGTTCATGCTCTTCGGAATTGCGGCGGGATTCCGGAGCATCTTCCGGCTGCTCCGGGAAAAGGAGTGGGAGGACGAAGGCGGCGAAGACAGGCTCTAATTGAGGGTATATGGAAACAACCGGCATCAGAATTGAAAGCGTGGAGCGCAAAAGCTGGATCTTAACCGGCGCCTTCCTGATTCTCAGTCTTCCCTTTTTCTCCCTCGCCATCGTGAGCGGAGTGGCCCTGGGTGCCCTCCTGGCCATATTGAATTTCAAGTGGCTGAAGAATTTCGCCGGCCGGATTCTTTCCGGTTCCCGGACCCGTCTCTCCAAACTGGTGTTTGCCATATACTTTCTCAAATACGTCTTCACCGCCCTGGTCATAGTCCTGGCCCTCAAGTACGACCTTACCAATGTCTTCGCGATCATGGCCGGGGTCTCGGTAATTATTCTGGCCATCTGCTGGGAGGCGGCTCTCTCGCACCGTCACTTCAAAGAGGGAACCAACAATGCTGCATAGCTTCGAATGGGTCTCGATTATCCCCGGTCTCCGCCACCTGCCGGTCCACGTCGCGCACACCATCCTGGTGGTCGGCATCCTGTGTATCGTGATACTTTTGGCCTCCCGGAAACTACGCCGTCCCGACCTCGACCTCACCCCCTCCCCGCGCCTGAACCTGGTGACCTTTTTCGAACTCCTCTATGAATCCATCTACAAGCTCACCGAGGACATCCTGGGACACCACACCCCGAAATTCCTCTATCTGGTCAGCGCGCTGGCCATGTACATCCTCTTTTCCAACCTCTTCGGTCTCATTCCGGGGTTCGCTCCGCCCACCGACAACGTCAACACCACCGCCGCCTGCGCCCTGGTCGTCTTCTTCGCCACCCACTACTACGGCGTGAAGATGCACGGGATAAAATATCTCAAACACTTCGCCGGCCCGGTCTGGTGGCTGGCTCCGCTGATGATACCGATTGAGATCATCAGCCACCTAGCGCGGCCCCTCTCCCTTTCCATCCGGCTTTTCGGAAACATGTTCGGCGACCACATGGTATTTTCGCTGTTCGTTTTCCTGATGGTCGGTCTGACCAAGGCCATCCTGGGCTCGCACTTCCTCCTCTGGGTCTTCTCGCCCATTGCCCCCCTTATTCCAATCCTGATTGTCGTGTTCGGGATCTTCGTGGCTTGTATCCAGACCTTGGTCTTTGTCCTTCTCACTATGAGCTATATCTCGGGAGCTGTTGCCGAAGCTCACTAAAAGATGGTCCATTACCGATGAAGTACTGCAAGAAACTCGAAAGGAGGTAACTGAATGAGAAAATTCCACTTTGCCGGCCTGTACGCCTTCTGCCTCGTGGCACTCCTTCCGGCGCTGGCCCGGGCCGCCGAGGCTGCCGGGGAAGGCGACTCCTCCCGTCACATGATGATGTTCGCGGTTGCGATCGGCTCCGGCCTCGGCCTCGGTCTGGCCGCCTTCGGAGGCTCTCTCGGCCAAGCCAGAGCCGCGGCCGCTGCCCTGGAAGGTATCGCCCGGAACCCGGGCGCCGCGGGCAAGCTCCTCACCCCCATGATTCTCGGGTTGGCGTTTATCGAGTCCCTGGTCATCTACAGCTTTCTGGTATCTTTCCTTCTCTACCTCAAGCTGTAAGACCACAGAATCCAGCAAGTCCCGCCGGGCCGGTCACGCCCCGGCGGGGCTTTTTCCTTCCCAACCCGCAGTCATCCTTATAGAGATCCCATAACGAGGGGTGATCCCACGAGTCAAGCCCTCTTCCAGGTGGGCAACGGGCACCGGGGGAGAAAGCCTCCACCAATGACGCCTGCGGGTCACCAGTGACGCCCCCAGGTCACCAGTGACGCTCCCCGGTCACGAATCTACAACTCTCCTGCAAATCTGCAATAAAAGGCATTTGATTTTTCCTCTTGTTTGTGCATAAGTAGTAAGTTGCGAGCGGCTTTTGAGCCCCGATTCAATCCCTGTTGACGGACCCGGCTTCGCTTTCGGTTCTGAGTCCAGCCACAGCCTTGGAAGGATAGAGCCGGCGGATGAATTGGAAAAACGCGGCCGTGCAAAAATGGAGAAGCGCATGAGGCTCGACAAGGGACAGATCGAAGTACTGGACGACGCCGTGGCGGAGATCCTTCGATTGAAAACTCCGGGAGAACGGCTCAAGATCGCCTTCGATATGTGGGAGTCAGTAAGAAAAATGCTGATGAATCATCTGGCCAAGTCTCATCCGGAGTGGGATGAGAGCACTATTTGCCGCGAGGTAGCCAGAAGGATGTCGCATGGGGCCGTATGAGCTGCTTGAGATTGTGGTCGGCGTCTTTGAAAGGATTCACGTCCCGTACCTTGTCACTGGCGCCCTGGCTTCTATTGCCTATGGCGAGCCGAGGTTGACAAACGACATTGACATTGTGGCCGAGATCAAGGAGAGCCACATCAAAAGCCTCATAGAGCTATTTCCATTCGATGAATTCTACATCAGCGAGGGCATGATCAGAGAGGCCATTGCCCAGCCGGGGCAATTCAATATCATCCATCCGGCTTCAGGAATGAAGGTCGACGTGATGATAAGAAAGGACACCCCTTTTGACCGCAGCCGGTTTCAGAGAATTCGCCGTCTTTCTCCTTCTGAATCATATCAGGCAGACTTCGCAGCGCCCGAAGACGTGATCATCAAAAAAATGGAGTACTACCATGAGGGTAAATCGGAAAAACATCTTCGCGATATTACAGGCATTATGAAAATCAGCGGGGACGAATTGGACCTGGGCTATATCTCTCGTTGGGCCGGGGAACTCGGTGTACAAGAAATTTGGGAACAGATAAAAAAGCGTCTGAACACCTAGCCCGCAATGTTCTCGCGCAACAGACATAGGCTATCGGCCCATAGATTCCCTTGCCCTGTCCCCAATCTTCGCCTACGCTATGCTTCCGGGCAACTGTGAAAAGTCGGCATGAAGACCACCCTTGAAATACTCGCCGAGATTGCAAAACGCGCTCCTCTCCGGCTGCTGCTGGTCGGAGGATATGCCCTTCCGTTTTATGGAATTTTCCGACAGACGCTGGATGTCGACTGCCTCATTGCCGAGTCCGACCGGGAAGGGCTCGGTTCACATCTGGCCGAAGCCGGATACTCGGTACGCGCCCAGACCGAGAACTTTATCCGATTCGGCCATGAGTCCGTCTCTCTCATGCATATCGACGCCCTTGTTGTCGGCCAGGATACCTTCGAAGAAATGTTCAGGCAGAGTCAGGACTATCCTGTCGGCTCACATCTCTTCCATGTCCCGACCCTGGTTCATCTTATCGCCCTGAAACTTCACGCTGTCAAAAACAACCCGAGGCGAGAGGCCAGAGATCTGGCCGATATCGTTGAGCTTCTCCGCGCTAACGCAAATCAGGTGACCGGAGAAGAGCTTGAAAAATTATGCAGACGGTATGGACCTGAAGGAGTTTTTCAGAAGCTGAGGGACCAACTGTGAGGCTTCCGAAATTCATCGTGCCTGACCTGCCGGCAAAACGCATACCGCCCGCGGTCTTTCATGAGCTGGTCGCCCACACATTCACATACCTTGTCGACACCGGAAAGATAGAGGGGCTTCTCCGCGATCCAGATCGGCGGCCGGTCGATGTGCGGTTCACCTTGCACGGCAAGACCGATACGGGGCGCCTTTAAAATCGCAGGATTTTCCCTTTTCCGAAAATGAGGCGGTCCACCGCCGTCACGGCCATTGCCCAGGGTAGGGTATTGCTATCGCCTGGACCGGGTGGTGTCAGCTGGGCTACGAATGACCTCGCTTACTTCCTGAGGTATCATAGCGGTATTAATTATCGATGCCATTCAATGACCTCAACTCTCCAGTCTGAAGCCCTCTTTCATCTTGCTCAAGAGCTCATTGATCTCTTTCGCCGTTTCCTCCGACGGTCTTTCCTTGCCGTCACCCAGCTCAATCCAGACCCGGAACTTCAGAGGTATGTTGAATTTCGCCTTCAGCTCAAGGAGGTTCGGGATGAGATCTGCGAGGTCCTGGATCTCAGATGGTTCAAGCTCGGCGTGGGCAACGAGGCACTTGGATGGTGTTGCGGGCCCGATACCGCCCACACCCGGGCGACCGGACGGTGCAGAAGCGACCTTCAGCTTGATCGACTGGGCCGCCGGGTAGTCGCAGGGCCATTCACCTGACGTGCCGACCAGTTCCGTGAAGCGGGCATTGATCGATGTCGTGATCACGTCCTTGACCGTCTTCCACGGCATGGTCTGGCCGAACTTCTGCGAGAGCGCAGTGGCGATGGACAGTGCCGTGGCTTGCCCCTCCGACCAGGCGTCGGGCAGGTTTTCCGGCAGGATCTCGGCGGCGGCAATCATGAGCGGCGGCTGGCGAAGGATCGCCTTTGATGTTAGAACGCCCGCGGGAATGGGTTCCGCGAGCACGCTGGCCGGCCCGCTCACCAGCCATAGTGCCCCGGCCTCAACGGCGGCAGTGATCGCCTTGTTGATGACCTCCACGCCCGTCTTGGGTATGGAAACGTCCTCCAGATACCCATCGCGCTGTACCTTAACGACCGTCTTCCCATTGCAGTAGTCAAGAACGGACTGCACAATGAT
>JAUVQV010000121.1 GCA_030597995.1 Candidatus Rokuibacteriota bacterium | reverse complement strand
CCTCTCCCGAAACCGGGCCGGAGCTTTCGGCTACCTCAGAGATCCCCCGGCTGTTGCAATCTGTCCTCACATACGCGATGCCCCGCGCCTCTTCTCCCGCCAGGAGGCGATCCAGCTCCTCCAGCAACCTGGGTACCCGCCCCTCCGGGTCATGCCACCCGCGATGGCCCATGAAATAGACCTTCTCCCTTTCCGCGATCCGCCGGGCCAAGTCTGACAGCGACCCGGGGGGTAAGCCTGTTGCAGGCTCCAGCTCGGACGGCGAGTGACGGGGGAGCGAGTCCAGGCATTCCTGGTCCGGCCGGCCGCGCAACCGCCCCGGGTATTTCTCAACCAGAAGGCGAATCAGGCCGGCCAACACCATCGGCAAAGCCGCTCCCGGGGGACTGAGCCAGCACTCGGCCTCGCTCCCCAGAAGAGTGTCGCGGGCGTCAAGGACCACGAGCCCGGAACCGGACCTCTGTCTCGCCAGGCGTATCCGCACCCCGGCCACCGGCTCGAAAATGGTGAAATCCTGGCCGGCAACGAAAATCAAGTCCGCCTCAGCCAGTTCTTCCCAGCTGCGGGTACCGGTCTTCGGCGGAAGGTCGGCCTCGTCAAGTCCCAGCGTGTCGACGGCCCGGAAGACCGCGTGCCGGAAAAAGGTCTCCATGAATTTCTTCACCGCCTCGATCTCTTCCTGGGTGCTGCTCGAGGAAACCAGGGCCTCGGCCCCGGAGTGGAGCCGGATCTTCTCCGCCAGGGCACGCACGCCCTCCACCCTCTCCACCGGGATCAGCTTCCCGTTTTTCCTGAGCAGGGGCGTGATCAGGCGCCCGGTCCCGTTGACATGATCGACCCCGAAGCGACCGCGAAAGCAGGCCTGGTCCTGGTTGTTGGGGCCTCGGCGAGGCTCAACCCGGACCAGCTCCCCCTCCTTGACCTGAAGGCTGAGAAGACAACCCACGCTGCAAAACGGGCAGACCGAAGAAATCCTCTCCCCCTCCCAGGCTCTGGCCCTGAACTTGCGCTGCTTGCTGTTGAGGGCTCCGACCGGACAGATCTGGATGCAGGCGCCGCAGAACTCGCAGTTGTAAGGGTCCTGAAAGTCCCAGTGCAACGGGTGGTGGAAAAAAGTCCCGACCTGCTTCCGATATCCCCGATGCATTGCCCCCAGGACCGACACCCCGCGGACTTCCCGGCACACCCGAACACAGCGCTGGCAGAGCACACACTTTCTGGGATCACGTTCCACAAATGGGCTGGGGTCCGAGATCGGATACGGCTCGGGGTTGTCCGGGAAGCGGTTTCGCGGTGACGCATAATGAAAGGTCAACTGCTGCAACGCGCACTCACCCCCTTTGACGCAGGTGGGGCAGTCCAGCGGATGGCGGCAGAGAAGGAACTCCAGCAGGGTCCTCCTCACCTTCCGGAGCTGTGGAGTGTCCGTCAAGACCGATATGTTGTCGCTCACCTGAGTAGTGCAGGCCGCCATCAATCTGTTGATCCCCTCTATCTCCACCAGACACAGGCGACACGCCCCCAGGATGCTTACGCGCGGGTGGCTGCAGAGCGTCGGTATCCTGACCCCGACCCGGCGCGCGGCTTCCAGGATGGTAGTCGGGCTCTCCAGGATGAGCCGGCGGCCGTCTATGATCATCTCCATACGCTCAACCCCGCTCTTGCTGGGAACATCCCCGGCCTTCCAGATGCTCTTCAAACTCTCCCCTGAAATGCCTGATGCAGCTCAGCACCGGATTGGCCGAGGCTTGCCCGAGACCGCAGAACGCACTGAGGCGAATGACGCCGCAGATGTCCACCAGGTCGTCCAGATCTTTCTTGCTCCCACTGCCGTCCCTGATCCCCTCCAGGAGCCGGACCACATGAGGCGTCCCCTCCCTGCAGGGGATGCACTTCCCGCACGATTCGTTCCGAAAAAAGCGCGCCAGCCGCAGGGCCACCTCCACCATACAGGTCCCCTCGGCCATCACCATCAGCGCGGCCGGTCCGAGCATTGAGCCTGCCGCGGCCACGCCGGGAGAGTCCAGAACCACGTTCAGGTGCTCGGAGACGAGACAACTGCTGGAAGCCCCCCCGGGGAACACCGCCTTGAATTTCCGGTCTCCCGGCATGCCGCCGCCGTATTCAAAAATCATCTCCCTCAGGGTAACGCCGAAGGGGACTTCGTAAAGCCCGGGCCGCTTGACGTGGCCGGACAGGCAGTAGCCCTTGGTCCCGGTATTCATCTCGGTCCCCAGGGCGGCATACCACTCCGGGCCGCGGAGAACGATCTCCGGGATGTTGGATAAGGTTTCGACGTTGTTCAACGCCGTCGGTTTGCCCCACAGGCCGGCATTCACCGGAAAGGGCGGGCGCACGCGCGGCAGGCCCGGCTTTCCCTCCAGGGCCTCCAGGAGGGCGGTCTCCTCGCCGCAGATATAGGCCCCGGCGGTGCGGTAGACCCGGAGGTGAAAGGAGAAGTCCTTGCCCAGGATTGAATCGCCGAGCAGGCCGGCGGCCTCCGTCTCCTGAATGGCCTCCCGTAAAATCTCGATCGCTTCGACGAACTCCCCGCGGCAGACGATCACCCCTTCCCCGGCCCCGACCGCGTACCCGGCAATGATCATGCTTTCTATCAGCCGGTGCGGGATCTTCTCCAGGATGGGCCGATCCTTGAATGTGCCCGGCTCCCCCTCTTCGGCATTGGCAACCACATACTTGACAGGGTCCGGATCCTTGGCGACGAGGTCCCATTTCAACCCGGTCGGGAAGCCGGCCCCTCCCCGGCCGCAGAGCCGTGACTTCTTCACGAGCTCCACCACTTCGACCGGCGTCATGGCGGTCAGGGCCTTTTCCAGCGCCCGGTAGCCGCCCTGGGCACGGTACCCCTTCAGCTGCCGGATTCCCGGAGTCTCGAGGCCCTGGTAAATTACCTTTTCCGTCATTTTCTCAGTATGTTCCCAGTAGTTCGCGCACTGCCCCGGGATCGACCGGACCGAAGGTCCGGCCATTGATCATTACGGCCGGAGCCCTCTCGCAGGCCGCCAGACACTCCACGGCCCGCAGGGTAAACCGTCCGTCGGCGGTGGTCTCACCCGGCTTTATGCCCAGGGTAGCTGAAATGACCTCGACGACCTCATCCGACCCCCGCAGGTAACAGCAGAGATTCTGACAGACCATTATGATGTTCCGTCCCCGCGGAGCGGTAGAGTAGAGGGAGTAAAAGGTGACGACTTCAAAGATCACCGACTTGGGCATCTCCAGGATTCCCGCGAGCTCCGAGAGAACCTCCTCCGAGAGGTGATTACAGCTCTCCTGGACCAGATAGAGCGCCGGGAGCAAGGCGCCGGGCTTGCGAGGATGATGGGCAAGAAGTTCCTGGAGCCGCTGCCGGGCTTCCGGGGGGATGAGACCGGTGTGGACCGTCATCGATCAACCTCCCCCAGCACGATATCTATGCTGCCGATTATGGCCACCAGGTCAGCGAAGAACTGTCCCCTGGCCATCTCCTCCAGGGCCGCCAGGTTGACGAATGACGGCCCCCGGATAGAGAGGCTCATCGGCTTCGGGGTGCCGTTGCTCACCAGGTGGTAGCCCAGCTCCCCCCGGCACCCCTCGACGGCCATGTAGACCTCACCGGGAGGGGGAGAGCCCCCGTGGATCGCGAGGTAGAAATACCGGATCATGGCCTGCATGCTGCGATGCGCCTCCTCGCGGGAGGGCCGGATGTAGACCGGGGCCTCGGCGCGGAACAGCCCGTCGGGAATGTTCTCCGCGGCTTGCTCGACGAGGCGCAGGCTCTGACGCATCTCCTCCACCCGCACCAGGTAGCGATCGTAGACATCACCCCTCTCCCCCAGGGGGATTTCAAAATCCAGCTCTCCGTACGCCGCGTACGGCTCAGCCTTGCGAAGGTCCCACTGAACCCCGGAACCCCGCAGGTTGGGTCCGGAGAGCCCGTAGTCAATGGCCTTCTCGGCGGAGATCACCCCGACACCCCTGGTGCGTCCGAGGAAGATCGGATTCCTGGTCACCAGGATCTCATACTCCGCCAGATGGGCAGGAAAGGTACGACAGAATTCACGGACCTTTTGAATAAAACCGGGAGGGATATCCTCTCTCACGCCGCCGATCCGGAAGTAGGCGTGGGTCATCCTGGCGCCGCAAATCTCCTCGAAGATGTCGCGGATGGACTCCCGCTCCCGAAAGCAATAAAAGAGGGGCGTCGTCGCTCCGAGGTCGAGGACATGTGACCCGAAGAACATGAGGTGGCTTTCAATGCGGGAGAGCTCGCAAAGCAGAACCCGCAGATACTGAGCCCTTTTGGGAACCTCTATCCCCATCAGCTTCTCCACCGCCTGGGCGTACCCCAGGTTGTTGATCATGGCCGCCAGATAGTCCAGGCGGTCGGTGTACGGGAGGAACTGTTCATATGTCAGGCTCTCGGCGATCTTGCCGAACCCGCGATGGAGATACCCAAGATCGGGGGTGATCCCGACCACGATTTCACCATCCAGTTCCAGGACCAGACGCAGCACCCCATGGGTGCTGGGATGCTGGGGCCCCATGTTCAAAGTCATTGTTCGATGCTGCCGGGCAGGCATCTCAGTCCCGACCTTCCAGCGGGTAATCCTTGCGGTAAGGATGCCCCTCCCAATCATCGGGCATCATGATCCGTTTCAGATTAGTATGTCCCGAAAAGCGCACGCCATAGAGGTCGTAGACCTCCCGCTCCATCCAGTCCGCCGCCCTCCAGATCGG
>JAUVQV010000215.1 GCA_030597995.1 Candidatus Rokuibacteriota bacterium | reverse complement strand
CATTGCTGATCGACGCCCTGTCATTGAGCCCCAGGGTGAGAGCCGGGATCACGCGGATACCGGTGTGGCTGGGATGGATAATCGGGAGCGTGTGTGCGCTGGCTCTGTTCAGTATGTATATGCTCGGCCGGTTTACAACGGGAGGCAGAGAAACCGATAACCTTTACCGCCTGGTTTCCTACGTGGGGGTGGTACCCGTGATTATGGCGGTGATAGGAGGCCTGCTGTTCCTGCGCCCCGGGGGAAAGGCCCCCCGGGTTTTGAGGGGCTTCGTTCTCTTCCTGCTGGCCGTCACGGCCGTGGTGCTGATGAAGAAGTATGTGGTGGACATTTATCCCTGGGCTACACGGAGGTACCTGCCCCATACGGTGCCGGTGGTGGCGTTGCTTGCCGGATATCCGCTGGCGCTGCTGTGGGAGAAAAAAGGCCGCCGGCGCGCTGTGCTCCGAATGTCCGCACTCCTCTTGTTCGCGGTGCTGCTGATCGGGACGGCCAAAAAGAGCTGGCACGCCTGGTCGAGAACGGAATTTCAGGGCGTCTCCGCTCACCTCTCTCAGGTGGCGGAACGGATCGAGGCTGAAGACATTGTCATCGTCGACGCTCCCAGGTGGGGGACTCCCCTGGCCTTCATTTACGGCTCGCAGGTGTTCAACGGCAAACATTTCTGGCGCCGGAACAACAAGGAGGAAATGAGGCGGGGCCTGGCGGCCCTCGCCCGGCTGAGGCGAGAAGGGAAACGGATACGCTTTCTGACCTCGACGCCCGCAGCAGGACTCGATATTTATCCGCTCCGGGTGGAGCCGGTGACCCTGGACTGGAGGACTGAAGAAATAATGCTCGAGGAGATCGACCACAGCCCCCGGGCCTCGGACTTCGTCCTGCGTAAAAAGGCCTACCGGTTCCGACTCTACACCTGGCTTGGAAAATAATGGAGGTGCCGGTATCGGTGAGGCGAGAGGTTCATGAAAAGCATACCGTGGATACCCCTCAACTCATTTCGGGGAGGAAACCTTATTCTTGTTATTCCCGAATCTCAAATCCCCCTCAATCCCCCTTTCTCAAAGGAGGAAGTCCTTGGTTCCCCTCTTTGGAAAAGAGGGGACAGGGGAGATTTGATGCCCTTTGGTGTGAAAAACCCGCCCTTCAGGGTGGGTAATTTGCTCAGACTCGGAGAATATGCTTTTCATAGGACTTGGGAAGAACGATGCAATGCGTTCTGAGGAGGAGCCATGACGGTCATTACCCGTTACATAGAGAAGGAGACGGCAGGGTTTACGGACATCCAGGATCTCACCGAGGAGGTGAGTGCGCTGGTCCGCGAAAGCGGACTTCACGGGGGCTCGGTCACGGTCTTTGTTACCGGCTCTACGGGGGGCGTCACCACGATGGAGTTTGAGCCGGGCCTGAAGCGCGACCTCCCCGAGGCCCTGGAGAAGATCGCACCGACAAAAAAGTCTTACCACCACGATGCCACTTGGGGGGACGGAAACGGGTTCTCACACGTTCGGGCGTCGCTGATCGGCCCTTCGCTGGTGGTGCCCTTCACCGAGGGCAAACCCCTCCTCGGAACCTGGCAGCAGATCGTCCTGCTGGACTTCGACAACAAAAGGAGGCGCCGCCGGGTGGTGGTCCAGATCATGGGGGAATAGGGTCTTGGAATTCCATGACTTTCTAAAAGAGGCCGGTCTCCCTCTCGACCTTCAGTGGCGAAAATATCAACGGCGCTCCTCACGTCACCGTGTCGATGCCCGCCTGCGGGAGCTGGGGCTGAAGGATTACGCTTCCTACCTGAAACGCGTGCGGGAGGAACCCACGGAGGCCGCCGGCCTCGCCGACCGGATGCGGGTCACGGTGACCCGATTTTACCGGGAGAAAGAACGGTGGCGGCAGCTGGCGGAGACGGTTTTCCCGGTCGTTCTCGATGCGCGCCGGTCCGAAAAGACCCTCCGAGTCTGGAGTGCCGGCTGCTGTGGGGGCGAGGAACCCTATACCATGGGGATCATCTGGTTGGAGTACCTCCAACCGCGGTATCCGAATCACCGTCTCCGGATCATGGCCACCGACATTGACTCTGCCAGCCTCGAAAGGGCCCGCCGTGCCCTGTACCGGTCCGGCAGTTTGAGGGAGGTGCCTGAGGATGCCCGACGGCGCTGGTTTCACCGGGAGCACGGGCTCTGGAGGCTGGACAACCGGGTGAGGGCGCTGGTGCAATTGGAGAATAGGAACCTGATAACAGAGGAGCCTCATCGGGACATTGATGTCGTACTCTGCCGCTACCTGGTGTTCACCTACTATCGGGGAGAGAGGCGTCTCTCGGCTGCCAGGCGTCTCGGCAGCGCCATCCGTCCCGGGGGCGCCCTCGTCATCGGCCGCAAGGAGGGGCTCGGCTCCGCGGAGCGGGAGCTCTTCGAACCCTGGCCGGGAACCGAGGGAGTCTTCCGAAAAGTGGTAAAGATACCTGCTCGGGACCCGGTTCCTACGTGAAGACTCTCCACAGGGTGGCCACCGCCATGGCCAGACCGAAGAGGCCTTTGATCACCGTCCCGGCCAGGCGCCCCAGGAGAGTCCCCCACCCGGCCCGGACGGCCTGGGCGGAGGGACGGCCTCGAAGCAGTTCCATCAGGACCGCGGCGGCGAAGGCCCCGCAGAGTGCCCCGGGGATGGCCCCGAGACCGAAGAAGAAGGGGGCTCCCAGGACCGCACCGGCTATCCCTCCCACCAGAGCGGCGGCCACCCCGGCATTCCCGGACCCGAACTGTTTCCCCCCGATGCGCCCGGCGGCGGCCTCGGCCGCCTCGGCGATGAGGGCCGCCGCGAGGAGGACCAAGAGGGTGGTCCAGGTGATGGGCGAAAATCCGGTTGCCAGGGCGTACAGGAAAGCGGCGCCCAGAATGATGAAGGTCCCCGGCAACCCGAGTGGTATGATCATCAGACCGATAAGGATAAATATTACCAGGAGAATGTCTAAGAAGAGCTCCATTCTCAGCCGGTTAGCCCGGGTTATTCATGAATGCCCGTCGCGAGCGTCGT
>JAUVQV010000167.1 GCA_030597995.1 Candidatus Rokuibacteriota bacterium | reverse complement strand
CAGGTGGCCGGTTTCGGCCGCC
Organism: Candidatus Rokuibacteriota bacterium; assembly: GCA_030597995.1. The sequence goes on along the minus strand of JAUVQV010000167.1, from coordinate 3,736 downwards.
AGCAGGGCGGTGGAGATGGTTTCGAAGTCCCGCATCTCACCGACCATGATGACGTCCGGGTCCTGGCGCAGGGCATGTTTCAGGGCCGAGCCGAAGGTCCCGGTGTCGAAACCGACCTCGCGCTGGTTGATGAGACTCATCCGGTCGCGGTGCAGATACTCGATCGGGTCCTCGATCATCATGATGTGGGTGTTGCGGTGGCTGTTGATGTGATCGACCAGGCCCGCCAGGGTGGTGGACTTGCCGCTCCCGGTGGTGCCGGTGACCAGGACCATGCCGCGGGTCTCGAGGGCGAGTTTTTCCAGGATGGGGGGAAGATTCAGCTCCTTGATATTGAGGATCTTCATCGGGATGACCCGGAACACCGCGCCGAACGTCCCCCGCTGCTGGAAGACATTGACCCGGAAGCGGCCCAGTCCGGAGACACTGTAGGCCATGTCGAGATCGTTGCTTTTCTTGAAAATCTCTTTCTGGTAGCTGGTCATTATGGACTTTATGGTCTCCACCACCCACTCCCGGCTGAGACGGCCCTTCCCTTCGACCGGGATGAGCCGCCCGTCCACGCGGAAGACCGGGGCGGCGCCCACCTTCAGGTGGATGTCCGAGGCCCCACTCTCGACCGCCAATTTCAGCAACTCGTTAATATTCATCAGTCTGTTACCTCATGAATTTTGCGGGCTAGTTCCGGCGGCTGCCTTTTTCACCCCCCGGGGGCCCGGGTCCTTTCCGGGCCGGACCCTTCATACCCTCTTTTTCCCGCACCAGCGCCTCGATTTTCCCCGCGACGGCAGGGTGCTCCTTTAAAAACTGGCGCGACGCGTCCCGGCCTTGTCCAAGGCGCTCCCCGCCGAAGGAGTACCACATCCCGCTCTTCTCGACCACTCCCAGAGACACCCCCAGGTCAATGAGATCTCCCTCGTAAGAAATTCCTTCCCCGTAGAGGATGTCCAGCTCACATTCCCGGAAGGGAGGGGCGAGCTTGTTCTTGACCACCTTGATCCGGGTCCGGCTTCCGACAACATCCTGGCCCTTCTTGATCTGGGCGATCCTCCGGATGTCGAGGCGGAGCGAGGCGTAGAACTTCAGGGCCCGCCCCCCGGTAGTGGTCTCGGGGTTGCCGAACATCACCCCGATCTTCTGTCGAATCTGGTTGATGAAGAGGACCGTGGTCCGGGATTTGGAGATGCTGCCCGTCAGCTTGCGCAGGGCCTGCGACATCAGACGGGCCTGGAGGCCCATGTGGGCGTCGCCCATCTCCCCCTCGATCTCGGCCCGGGGGACCAGGGCGGCGACCGAGTCCACCACCACCACATCCACCGCCCCGCTGCGCACCAGGACCTCGGTGATCTCGAGGGCCTGTTCCCCGGTGTCGGGCTGTGAGATGAGGAGGTCGTCGGTCTTCACTCCCAGCTTCCGGGCGTAGCTCACGTCCAGGGCGTGCTCGGCGTCCACGAAGGCGGCAATCCCCCCCTCTTTCTGGGCCCCGGCCACAATGTGCAGGGCCAGGGTAGTCTTCCCCGAGGATTCCGGACCGAATATCTCCACCACCCTCCCCCGCGGGATGCCGCCGATGCCGAGTGCCAGATCGAGGCTCAGTGAACCGCTCGAAATGACGGCGATCTCAGGCGGGACCTCATCTGCCCCCAGGCGCATGATAGCGCCTTTGCCGAACTGTTTTTCGATCTGCATCACCGCCAGACTTAAAACCTTTTCTCTTCCTGCTCTGCTCTCGTTCATCCTCTTGATCCTCCCCGCCCGCCGCTCACTTCGCGGACAGACGCGCTTGGTGTAGAATACTATATGTTGGTCCCGTTGGGAACAACTGACTGCGGATCAACTGTACCCCTGGAACCACACAATCCCCCCAGACCCTGTCCTCGACCTCTGCGAGCGCCGCGGCTAAAATCCCGGGGCGGTGCACCGTCTTCACCCGGCCGATGGTGAGATGCGGTGTGAAGTGCCGCCTCTCGCGGGGATAGCCGAGGGAGGCGGTCCGGGTTTCGATTTCCTCCTGCAGGGCCGCCAGTTCCGGGCCTCCCTCGGAGATCCCGATCCACACCACCCGGGGCCGTTCCGGTTTCGGAAAGACCCCCGCCCCGCGAAAGCACACCCGGAACGGGGGCCGGCGGGCGGCGGCCTCTTCCAGGGCCTGCGCCAGTTCCGGGACCCGGGGCCGTTCGACCGGCCCCAGAAACTTCAGCGTCAGGTGGAGTTTGTCGGGAACGACCCACTTCACACCTCGGACGCGGGAGGCCAGCGTCTCCGTGAAGCCGCCGACGCCCTCCCGGATATCCGCCGGGAGGCCGACGGCGATGAAGCACCTTAGACTATCCGCCCCCATCCCCGACAAATGAGAGAAGCAATTTCAATGCCATCGTCGCGGCCTTTCGCCGGACCGTCTCCCGTCCTCCGGGAAAGTTTCCGGACTCCCAGACCGCCCTCCTGCCGTCGCTCACCGCAGCAAAGACCAGCCCCACCGGTTTGGCGGCGGTCCCTCCGCCGGGTCCGGCGACTCCGGTCACCGCGACGGCGACCCGGGTGCCGAAGACCTTCCTGGCGCCGCGCGCCATTTCGACTGCCACTTCGGAACTCACCGCCCCGCGGCGGCGCAGGGTACCGGAGGCGACTTGGAGGGAACGGACCTTGACCCGGTTGTCATACGCTACCAGGCCGCCCCGGAAGTAGCTGGAGCTGCCGGGGACGGCGGTGATCCTATAGGAGATCAGGCCGCCGGTACAGGATTCCGCCGCGGCGAGGTCCCAACCCCGGCAGTGCAGCGCCCGGCCGACCTTTTCCTCCAGTACCACACCTGAAGATCGTTTACTACGCTCCACTCCCTATAACTCCTCCCGGTCATCCCGAGCAAACTACCACAACATACCTCTTTCATGAAATCCATAACGTGGATACCCGCCATTCATAGCGGGGAGGAAACGTTATCCTTGTTTCTCTGTTCTCAAATCCCCCTCAATCCCCCTTTCTCAAAGGGGGAAGTCTTTGTTGTGACTCTTGATAAAGGGGGAAGTCTTTGGTTCCCCTCTTTCACAAAGAGTAATAGCATTGGTTCCCCTCTTTAGCAAAGAGGGGTCAGGGGAGATTTGATGCCCTTTTTGAGAGGCGGAGCATTGCTCACCACAGAGCGCGGGAGGCCTGGAGGACGAGGTTGGCATAAACTCCCGCCAAAATGTCGTCGGCCATCACCCCCCCCGCGGACCTCCACTCCCGGTCGAGCCGACGGATTGGAAAGGGTTTCCAGATATCGAAGATCCGAAAGACGAAAAAACCGGCGATCAACCACCTGGCCTCGCCCGGGAAAGAAAAACAGGTCACCAGCATCCCGGCCACTTCGTCGATCACGATCCGGCGGCTGTCGTGGTCTCCCAAGAAGGTTCCGCATACGCCGGCGGCCCAGATCCCCGCCGCCACCACCGCAAAGAGAAGGATGAAGTACGCGGGATAGCGACCGGGGGCGGCCACGGGAAGGTACACCAGAATTCCGAGCAGGCTCCCGACGGTGCCGGGTGCAACCGGGGAATACCCTGTTCCGAAGCCCGTGCCGAGCACCAGGGCCACCCGCCGGCGGAGTTCTAATGCAGTCCCCAAGCGCTCCCGTGTGAAGAGTGAATCTTGTTTCGGCCCGAGACCTTTATCTCAGGGTAGCTCCACTTTGAAGGTTGCGCGGCGGTTTTTTGACCGCCCCTCGGTGCTGTCGTTGGGAACCTGCGGATTCATCTCT
>JAUVQV010000015.1 GCA_030597995.1 Candidatus Rokuibacteriota bacterium | reverse complement strand
CGGGTAAACTCTAATAATGACATCACCACCGCCCCTGAGAAAACCGCCGGGCGCCTCGATTCCGATTCCCGCCGCGAACTTCTCGACATCGCCCGCAGAGCGATTGTTGATATGGTGGGCTCAGGGCGGGCGGCGAATCCGTCCTCGACCAACCCCGCCCTTCAGACCCCCCAGGGGGCCTTCGTGACCATCACGATCGGAGGACGTCTCCGCGGCTGCATCGGCAGCTTCCACGCTCGCAAACCACTCTACCGGACAGTGACCGAAATGGCGGTGGCCGCCGCACTCCAGGACCACCGTTTCCCACCCCTGTCGAAGTCGGAACTGGAGAAAATCGACCTCGAGATTTCCGCCCTCACCCCCCTGCGCCCCATCTCAAAGATCGAGGAGATCGAGGTCGGTCGGCACGGCCTCTACATCGTAAAGGGGGGGCGCTCCGGGGTCCTGCTGCCCCAGGTGGCCACGGAATATGGCTGGGATCGCACGACCTTCCTCGAACAGACCTCCCGCAAGGCGGGCCTCGGCCCCCAGGAGTGGAAGGAGGGGGCGACCATTTCCGTTTTCGAGGCCGAGATCTTCGGGGAAAAAAAGGAAGGCGAGAAGGCCACCTCTTCACCGCATTAACCCGGGTTATTCATGAATGCCCGTCGCGCTTTCTCAATGAAAAAATTTCTCCTTCCCTCGTTGCTGGCTTCGGTGTTGTTGTCTCACGGCTGTGCCACTCTCACCCCGATCCAAACGGCAGCGAAATTTCAAAGACCGGAGGGGTGCGAGCAATTTTTCCGGCGTCTGGACGCCGCGGTCCGGAAAAGCGGCGTCCGGGAGGCATCCGTGGCCCCGGTTCCGGGTTTCCCTTACCTCCGCACCAACCGGTTTCTGACAAGTCTCCGTGAGCGTCTGGAGACCCGGGAGGCCGAAGAGGAGTGGATCCGCTGGATGCAGGAGCTGGATCTGGAGGCGAGAGAAAAGGAGATTCGAAACCTGCCCGAAGACGACTTCGCATCTGTGACCGAACGCAGCGTGACGGCCCGAGACCCGGTGCGTGACCGGATGGCTTTCTGCTCCGATGAGCTGCTTCAGAACGATCAATCCAGAGCGGGATTCTTCACCGCCGTACGGGCGGCCGCATCGGTCCCCGACGAATATTCGCTTTTTTTACGAATCGCAGGTCTGTATCCTATTGCTGCCCTCCCGGTCATCGCCCTGACGCAGAGAAAGAGGGGGAAATTTACTGATTGGTTCGAATCCGATCTCGACGCTCTGCCCCTCGACGGGAATGTAATCGCCTATGCGCCGCCACCCTCCCCACCTCTTGGAAAATCCCTCCGCCGGTGGTTCAAGGATCTCGGGAGAGGTTCCCTGATGGTTCCTCGACTCTCCGAGGACCAGGAGAAAGAACTGGCCTCTCTACTGGCACCGGTCTTTTTCCAGGACGTGGCGGCAACCTATGATCGTCCGGGACGCGTGGTCTGGAAGGATGGTGAGGTGAACATAGACCCCCGGGCTCCCACGGTGTACCACTACCTTTCACACGCGTTCTTTCAGGGAGAACCGGTCCTCCAGCTCAATTACGTCTGGTGGTACTCCGGCCGGAGCGGCCCGAACTCCCCCTGGATCGAGCGCGGACACCTGGACGGCCTGACACTCCGCATCACCTTTGATCCCGCCGGCGATCCTTTCATGGCGGACCTGATGAACAATTGCGGCTGTTATCATCTCTTTGCACCCGCGAGGGAAAGGACGGTACGGCGGGTTCCCAAAACCCTGGGGCTCGATCCCTTTGCACCCCAGCAGCTGCCTGAGACCTTTCCCGGCGCGCGCCTTGGGGTGCGGGTAAGTTCCGGCTGGCACCAAGTGCAGCGTCTGTTCGCCCGGGAGATGCCGCCGGACGCCATCCGGTATCAGTTGGTTCCGTACGATATTCTCGAAATGCTTCCCCGTGAAAACGGCCGCACGGAAAGCATCTTCGACTCCCGGGGAATCGTCAAGGGCACCCAGAGAATCGAGCCGCTCCTGCTGTTCCCGATGGGGGTTCCGCGGGTGGGAAGCATGCGCCAGCGCGGGCACCACGCGGTAGAACTGGTGGGCCGTGCCCACTTCGACGATCCCGATTTTTTCGACACCCGTTTCGATTTCCGGTAGAACCGCCGCGCCTCACGCCCTCCCGGTCAACCTGATACTCCTATTTCACCCTCTTGAGATAACGGAACAAATCTCCATCGGTGGTGAGCAGCAGCCAGCTCTCCGCATCGAGAGTCTCGGACAACGTCTCGAGCGATTTGATGAAACGGTAGAACTCGGGATCCTTATTGTAGGCCTCGGCATATATGCGTGTCGCCTCCGCGTCGGCCTTTCCCTTGATCTCCTGAGCCTGGCGATAGGCCTCGGAGGTAATCACTTTTAACTCCCTTTCTTTCTGCCCCCGTATTCTGGCGCTCTCTCCCTGTCCTTCCGAGCGGTACTTCTCCGCGATCCTCTTGCGCTCGGAGACCATCCGCTCATAGACCTTCTGGCGAACTTCTTCGACATAGTTGATCCGCTTGAAGCGGAGGTCCACCAGCTCGATGCCGAGATCGATAGTCCGCTGCGAGGCGTTGGCGAGGATCTCGCGGGTGATTATCTCACGGCCGTACTTGATCTTCATGAGGATCTCCTCCTCCTCGCCTTCAACGAGCTCTTCGCTCCGGAGGAACTCCCGGTTGCTGGTACGGACCACCTCCACCAGGTCGTGATTGGCGATGGAATCCCGGGTCTCGCCGTCGAGGATATCATCCAGTCTCGACTGGGCGCCCCGCTCGTCCCGCAGACGCTGGAAAAACAGGAGGGGGTCGACAATGCGCCAGCGGCCGTAGGTGTCGACCCAGATAAACTTCTTGTCCCGGGTGGGGACCTGGTTGGCGTCTCCGTCCCACTCCAGAAAGCGCTTGTCGAAATAATTCGCCTTCCAGATACCAGGGATCTTGAATTTGATGCCCGGGGTAACCACCGCTTCTCCCACAGGTTTGCCGAACTGGGTGATGACCACCTGCTGTGTCTCATCGACCACGTACATGGCGCCGCTTAGGGAGAGGGCAACGACTGCAACCACCGCTACTAGAACCACGCTGATAATATGCTTCATGGCGTACCCCCCTTCCCTCTCAGGTCCAGGAGGGGTATAAACCCCTCGGCCCTCTCGTCTACGATAATCTTGCGGCCGACACGGGGAAGGACGTCACCCAGCGTCTCCAGGTGAAGGCGGCGGCGAGTGACCTCGGGGGCCTTCCGGTATTCCTCGAAGAGGGAGACAAAACGGGCCGCATCACCGCGGGCCCGGTTCACGCGTTCCGTGGCATACCCCTCGCCCTGCTGGATGGTCTGCAGCGCCTCCCCCCGGGCCTTGGGGATGACCTGATTGTAATCGGACCGGGCCTGGTTGATCAGCTTTTCCCGTTCCTGCTGCGCCTGGTTGACCTCATTGAAAGAAGGTTTGACGAAGTCCGGCGGGTTGACATCCTGGAGGACCACCTGGTCGACGGTGATACCGGTCTCGTACTGGTCGCACAGCTCCTGGAGTCTCTTCTTGGCCGCGCTGGCGATCTCCTGCCGTCCGACAGTGAGAACCTCGTTCACCGTCCGGTCGCCGATGATCCTCCTCATCGTAGCCTCGGTCATGTCCCGGAAGGTCTCCCGGACGTTGCGGACGCGGAAGAGGAACTTATACGGATCACTGATGCGATACTGCACGATCCACTCCACCACCGCCGCGTTCAGGTCCCCGGTGAGCATGAGGCTCTCATCCTCGAAACTCCCCCTCGAGTACCGGGTCTGCACGCCGGCCTGGGCGGTGCGAAAACCGTACTCCTCCTTGAGCTGGCGCATGACCGGAACCTTGAACACCCGGTCGATACCGAAGGGAAGCTTGAAATTGAGCCCCGGCTGGGCTTCGGTCCCCACGTATTTCCCCAGTCGCAGGACGATGCCAACCTCCTCCGGTTTCACCTGATACACCGCAGTGAAGAAGAAAACGGCAGCCACGATCAGGGCCACGATGGCTCCCGCCATCTTGGGATTGAACTTCGGGATCTTTAATTGGCTTAAATCGAATACCTCTTTCCCGTTCTTGTCATCCACCCGGTTTCACCTCCTTTGGGATTGCTTGTCGTGAGAACGACTATACATGGCTGCGAAGAATACGCAAGGAGAAACCCTCCCGTGCCGCCGGCCCGGACCGGGTCGGGAGGCCTTATCCTTCCTCCCTCCGATACAGGTGCAGGTCCCGCTGCGGAAAAGGTATGGTTATGTCGTGCTCGCGAAAGCGTTCGTATATCGCGCAGTTCAATTCGTGTATCACCCGGCCTTTGTCCCGGGGATCATCGGTCCAGCACTGAAGCTCAAAATTCAAGGAGGAATCGCCGAAGGCCAGAAAACGCACCCGGGGCGACGGATCCTCCTCCACACTGGAATTCTGCCGGGCGACCAGAAGGAGGACCTCTTCGACTTTCCCGATGTCCGAGCCGTAGGCCACCCCCACCGGAATCCTGATCCTGAACCTTTTTATCGGGGCGCTCTCGTTGATGATCTTGGCATTCGCCATGATGGAGTTCGGTATCGTGATCAGGACGTCGTCCCGGGTTTTGATGCGCGTACTCCGGAGCCCGATATCCATGACCTCGCCCCGCTCTCCGGAGTCGAGGATGATGAAATTCCGGACGGTGTAGGGGCGGTCGATGAGGATACTGATCCCCCCGAAGAAATTGGCAATGGTGTCCTTGGCCGCAAATGCCACCGCCACCCCGGCTATCCCCGCAGAGGCCATCAGGGGGGTGATACTCACCTCCCAGATCGCGAGGACGCCCATAATCCCCAGGACGATCAGGACCACCCCGGTGACATTTTTCAGGAGGGGGCCGAACTGCTGGCCGGCGGTGGAATCCCTGGGGATCTTCTCAAAAAAGGCCCCATATATGATCGCACTCAACCGCAGCAGCGTCACTGACCAGAGGACGATCAGGAGGGTCTTCAGGAGGAGGTGGAATCCCCGCGGGGCTTCCAGAGTTTTGAGGGCCAGCGAGGCTCCGAACAGGATCACCGTCAGGAATACCGGACGATGAATCACGGTGATGATCCTGTTGTCGAGATCGGAATGAGTGATGGAGACCAGCCTGAGAAGGATTTTTTCCACAAAGAGATCGGCGAGCTTGGCGACAATCACCGCCGCCGCAAACAGAATTGCGGCATTGAGGTATCTCGAAGAGGTCAGCTCAAGAAACGAAATCTCTGCCATGGTGCTCCATTATACCCTGCTAGTCCGGGTACGCCCAGGGCGCGCTCTACCCCCTTTTCACTGCCCGGAGGGAGCGCCGGGGCTGAAGAGGGCGCGGGTCACCGATGTCAAGGCAGCCGCGGCCTCCTTCGGGGTGCGGACGTCGGTTCTCACCTCAGGACAGTGCTCCGCGACCATCTGCATCGTCCGGATCAGGGACGGCCAGGTCAACCCCCACTTCTCCAGCTCGCCGCCCCGGCAGAGCTCCGACAGTGAACCCTGGAAGACGGCTCTGCCCTCCGACAGCACCACCAACCGGTCCGCCACGCGGAAGAGGTCGTCGAGGTGGTGCGAAACAAAGAGCACCGTCTTCCCCTCTCGGCGGACCAGGTCCCTGATCAGCGAGAGAAGTGCGACCCGCCCGGCGGGGTCGAGCCCCGCTCCCGGCTCGTCGAAAACCAGCCGCGGAGGGTCCAGGGCCAGAACGCCGGCCAGGGCCGCCATCCTCTTCTCCCCCCAGGTCAGGGTGTAGGGGGCACGACCGCCATACACCGCCGGGTCGAGCCCAACCCTTTCTAGGGCCGCGGTTACCCGCGCCTGCTCCTCCATCTTCGAGCAGCCGGCAAACCTGGGACCGCCGGCCACGTCTTCGAAAACCGTGTCTGCAAAGAGCTGCTTTTCCGGAAACTGGAAGAGGATTCCGACTTCCCGGTACAAAAGACGTGGAAGCTTTTCGCCGGGCCGGAGCACCCTCTTCCCTACCCGAACCTCCCCCCGCTGAGGCAGGAGCAGGCCGTTGAGATGCTGGACCAGAGTGCTCTTCCCGGAGCCTATTCGCCCCAGGATGCCGAGGCATTCGCCGGGTGGGACCTCCAGATTCACTCCCCGCAGGACCGGCCGGGCCCAAGGGGTGCCGGGGGCATAGGTGTGATGAATATCTTTCAGGAGGATCGGCATAGCACTCGAGCCAACTCCTCCGGATTCCAGAGCCTCCTCTCGAGGGGAACTCCCGACGCAGCCAGCAGGGCGGAAAGCTCGGTCAGGTCCGGAGGGACCAGCCCCCAGCCCTCCAGCCGTTCCCTTTCGAGTGGCAGTTCGTGCCTTCTTCCCTGCTGCACCACACGGCCCCGGTGGAGGATCGCGAACCGATTCCCGCAGCTCACATCCTCCACCTCGCTGGAAAGTAAGACCGTGGCGCGGGCGGAACGTCCCGCCAAGCGTGAGACGAGCGAGGCCACTTCGGCACGCCCCAGGCTGTCCAGCAGCGAAAGGGGTTCGTCCAGGACAAGCCAGGCCGGCTCGGCAATCAGTATGGAGGCGATTGCAAGAAGCTGTTTTTGTCCCCCCGAGAGCAGGGAAGGGGGATAATCGGCGTGACTCGCAAGGCCGACCTCGGAGAGCATTCCCTCAACGGCGCAGTCGACCTCGCTCTCCTCCCAGCCGAGGTTCTCCAGAACCGTCCCCATTTCCTCCCGCACCACAGGGGAAGTGAACGTGTCCTCGGGATTCTGAGACACCAGCCCGACGGAGAGACCGGAACGGCCCTCACCGGCGGAGGGTGGCCGGCCTCGATCGATCTCCCCTCCGTCCGGGCTGAGCACCCCCGCCAGGAGATGCCCCAGGGTGGTCTTGCCGGCACCGTTGGCACCCAGGATCACCAGGATGTCTCCCTCGTGAACCTCCAGCGATACCCTTTGGAGAGCCGACCTTTCTCCTCCTCCCGGAAGCGGGTACCCGTAAGAAACATCCTTTACCGAGATCAAGCGGACCTCATCTCGCCAGCTGCACACATGAAAAAAATCCTAAATCCGAAACTCTAAATCCTAAACCAGCGCCAAGTCCAAACAGAGAGGAAGTCCCTTCTGGCAATCCGGGATGGACCCCCGAAGAATACAAAAGTGTGTTAGGTGCCCATGTCCCAGGCCGAGAGGTATTTCTTCTGAACCGCCGTGAGGCGGTCGATGTGAACACCCATAGCCTTGAGTTTCAGGGCGGCGACGGCGGAATCTATTTCCGGAGGTACCTGGTGGACCTGGCGGGAAAGGCCTTTTCCCTGCCGCACCAGGAACTCCGCAACCAGGGCCTGGTTGGCAAAACTCATGTCCATTACGGCCGCCGGGTGCCCCTCGGCGGCGGCGAGATTGATCAAGCGCCCTTCCCCGAGAAGGTTGATTCGGCGGCCATTTGCCAAAGCATACTCCTCGACAAACTCCCGGATGCGCCTCTTTGTCTTGGCCAAACGTCCGAGAGCCGGGATATCCAGCTCGACGTTGAAGTGCCCGGAGTTGGCCACAATCGCGCCGTCTTTCATTGCGAGGAAGTGCTCACGGCGGATGACCTTGATGTCACCCGTAACGGTGATAAAAATATCTCCCACGGGGGCGGCCTCAGACATCGGCATCACCCGGTAGCCGTCCATCACCGCCTCCAACGCCCGGAGTGGATCGACCTCCGTGACGATCACGTTCGCACCGGCACCGGCGGCCCGCATCGCAAGCCCCCGCCCGCACCAGCCGTAACCGCTCACCACGACTACCGATCCCGCCAGGAGTCGGTTGGTGGCACGCAGGATGCCGTCCAGGGTGCTCTGGCCGGTTCCGTAGCGATTGTCGAAGAGGTGCTTGGTGTCGGCGTCGTTGACCGAAATTATAGGATAAAGGAGAACCCCCTCCTTGGCCATGCTTCTCAATCTTATCACGCCGGTGGTGGTCTCCTCGGTCCCCCCGATTATCCCCTTCAGCAGATCCCGGTGCTCGGAGTGAATGGTGGAGACCAAGTCGGCGCCGTCATCCATCGTGAGGTGGGGTCTGGTATTCAACACCGCCCGGATGTGGCGGTAATAGGTGTCGTTGTCCTCTCCCTTGACCGCGAAGACCGGGATCTCCCAGTTGCCCACCATGTGGGCCGCAACATCGTCCTGGGTGGAGAGGGGGTTAGAGGCACAGAGGGCGATTTTGGCCCCTCCGGCCTCGAGGGTGTGCATCAGGTTTGCGGTTTCGGTCGTCACGTGCAGGCAGGCCGCGATTCTTTTGCCCTGGAAAGGCTTCTCTCGCCGGAATCTCCGCCGTATCTGGGTCAGGACCGGCATCTCCTGATCCGCCCATTCCGTGCGCAGCTTCCCGTTCGCGGCCAGCCCCAGATCCTTCACGTCATATTCCATCTTAAAGCCCTGCTGCACGCCGAAGCTCATCGGCTTTGTCGGTGCGCTCCCAGGTGAACTCCGGCTCGCTCCGGCCGAAGTGTCCAAAAGCTGCGGTCTGGCGATAAATCGGGCGCAGCAGATTGAGGTGCCGGATGATGGAAGCGGGTTTGAGCGGGAAAACCTCCGGGATCAAGGCCCGGATCTTTTCCGAAGCAACGTGGTGGGTCCCGAAGGCATCCACAAATATTGAAACGGGGTCGGGCACCCCTATGGCATAAGCCAGTTGCACTTCCACCTTCTCCGCCAGGCCGGCGGCGACGATATTCTTGGCTATGTACCGCCCCATGTAAGAGGCCGAACGATCGACCTTGCTGGGATCTTTTCCGGAGAAGCAGCCGCCGCCATGGCTCCCCACGCCACCGTAGGTGTCGCCGATGATTTTCCGGCCGGTGAGGCCGGTGTCGGCCTGCGGTCCGCCGACCGCAACGCGTCCGGTGGGGTTGATGTGATAGGTAACATTCTCCTCATCGAGAATTTCCGGGGGGACGACAGGTTTGATGACCTTTTCTATCACATCCTCGCGGATCTCCTTGAGGGTTACATCCGGGCTGTGCTGGCTGGAGACGACGATCGTCCCCACCCGTACCGGTTTGCCGTCAGCATACTGGATCGTGACCTGTGTCTTACCGTCCGGGCGCAGGTAAGGGAGGATGTCCTTGCGGCGGGCCTCGGAGAGCTTCCTCGCCAGCTTGTGGGCCAAAATGATCGGCATCGGCATCAACTCCGGGGTCTCATTTGTGGCGTAGCCGAACATCAATCCCTGGTCTCCTGCCCCCTGTTCGTGCTCCGGTTTCTCATCCACTCCGAGGGCGATATCGACTGACTGCTCCTGGATAGCGGTCACCACGGCGCAGGTTTCATAGTCGAACCCATACTTGGCCCTGGTGTAACCGATCTCCCGGATCGTGTCCCGCACCAGGCGGGGGATATCGACGTAGGTGGTAGTGGTGATTTCTCCGGCTACGAAGGCCAGTCCGGTGGTTACCAAAGTCTCGCACGCCACTCTCCCTTTGGGGTCGTCGGCCAGAACGGAGTCCAAAATAGCATCTGAGATTTGGTCGGCGATCTTGTCGGGGTGACCCTCGGTAACCGACTCTGAAGTAAAAAAGTAGTTATTCCCTTCCATTACATGCCCTCCGTTCTGTTGCAGCGCCTGGACGAAATGTCAAGGTGTAAGTGGGCAACAACTGCGCGTCACAACATGGGATATATAGCAGAAACACAGGATCTGTTCAAGCACATTCCACAGGAGAAGTTTCCCCATTTGTTATTCATGTGTCATGAGGTGCTGGGAGGAACGTTTTCTTTTTTGCTTAAACCGCATCCGCACTGTGGTCCCGGAGAAGCCGAACTTCTCCCGGAGCCGGTTCTCAAGGTATCGCCGGTACGACGCATGCACCCGCGACGGCT
>JAUVQV010000091.1 GCA_030597995.1 Candidatus Rokuibacteriota bacterium | reverse complement strand
CCTTGACAGCCTGCTGTGAGTTGGGAAAATACCCCGTAGGAACATCGTCACGCGGCTTTTTCAGGGGAGGTTGTCGCGGCATGCGAAAAGGAATGTCCTGTCGGTAGGAAGAGAAGATAGTTAAAGGAGGTCGGTGTATGGAGAAAAAGCGAATCGATGTCATTGATGATGACAATCTCACTCTCACGATCGTCAAGGATATCCTGGAGGATGCGGGATTCGAAGTCTTCACTGCTCAGTCCGGCCTCGAGGCCAAGAAATACATTTTTGGGGAACCGAAACCCGATCTGATCCTGATTGATGTGATGATGCCAACGCTCACCGGCGACAAGATCACAGCTGTAATCAAAGAAGGGAGGGGCAGCCGAGAGATTCCGGTGATCCTGATATCGACTAAGGGCGAAGACGAACTTGAGAAGCTCGCGCGCTCATCGGGAGCGGATGGTTTTATTACCAAGCCGCTGGAGAGGGATGTCCTGCTCTCTGCCCTGGAAAGATATTTGAAGAGTCCGCGTGAGGACTGATGTCGAGATCCGCCTGAAATGGTAGGCGCCAGTTTGCCGCCTGCGGCAGCACAGACTGCCAATGGAATCTCGCAAGTGTATAATAATATTAGTGCATGCCGACGTAGCTCAGTGGTAGAGCAATCGATTCGTAATCGATAGGTCGTCGGTTCAAATCCGACCGTCGGCTCCAAACTTGTGCACCCTGGTGTTCCGACCCGGCGGTCCGCAGAGGCAAGAAAAACAGGCAGTACCCCTATGCCAGAAGATGAATATGGTATAAAATCGAATCGTCGGGAAAGGAAAGAGTGCTTCTCAATTGGGAGTCGGTTCAGGCAAGTGAGGAACTCAATGGTATAGAAAGGAGCGTAAGATGGGAATAGCAACGCGCACGAGTATTTCCGGGACAGTTCGATCCGTACTTGAAATTGAAATTCCAAACCTGCTCACCCGGGCGGCGGGGATAGCCTCTTTTGTGGCATTAATCGGGCTGGGTGCTCACGTGAAGTTCTTCCTCCCGGGCAACCCGGTGCCGGTCACTTTGCAGACTCTCTTTGTCCTTCTCGCGGGGGCAATGCTCGGTGCCCGGGAGGGGGCTGCTGCGGTCGCCACTTATATCGTTCTAGGTGCCGTGGGAGTTCCGATATTTGCCGGGGCCGGACCGGCAGGGCTGGCGTATCTCCTGGGACCGACGGGAGGCTACTTGCTAGGGTTCCTCGTCGCCGCCTCCGTGGTTGGTGTTCTCTCACGCAGAGCGCGGAAGCTTCCGGGTTTGGCGGTCGCCTTCCTCGCGGGAGAGATTATAATCCTCTCTCTCGGGGTTATTCGTCTGGCATTTTTCACGGGATTGGACGGGCTGCGATGGGGGCTGCAGAGGGCGTGGACGCTGGGGGCAGGGCCCTTTCTCTGGGGCGATTCCTTAAAGCTTGCTGCCGCGTGCTTGATATTCCATTTGATACGCAAGGGATATCGCTCGCGATTCACCTCCTGAGGAACACCCATCCAATTTAAAGCGGCAGAGCAGCGCCGAACGTACACAGGAGGTGCTCGGGTTGTGGATCTGGAAGAGAACGGAGTTGTGGTCGAAGAGCGAGGACTCCTGGCGCTGGTCCGCACCATAAAAAGTTCACACTGCACTGATTGCGGCTCGGCGAAAATCTGCCACTCGGACGGCGCCGGTCAAGAGAAGGTTGTCGAGGCCGAAAACAGTGCCGGGGCCAAGGCCGGCCAGAAGGTGATTCTCGCCCTGCCCGCGGGGGCGCTCCTCCAGGCTTCCATGCTGGTCTACCTGGTTCCGGTTCTTGGTCTCCTCGGCGGGGCGGGACTTGCCCAGATGGCGGCCGGGAAAATATTGTCCCCTGAGGCTGCGGGCATGGCCGCCGGTTTTGGCGGGTTGGCCGGAGCGGCACTGGCACTTCTTGCCGGGCGCCGGATCCGATCTCGGAAGGCCTTCGTTAGAAATCTCCGTCCCCGCATCGTCCGCATCGGAGAATAGCCGATCCCATTTAACCACTGAAAACTGAAGGAAAAAGCGCTCTTCGGCGCATCTTGACTTCGTATCTGCCAAGGAGTACGATATCACCTATATTGATACCTGCCTGAAACGATTAGGAGGAAACCATGGCTGTGATACGCTGGCTGCTGATCCTGATGGTGCTTTTTGTCCTCATCATCTTCGGGGTGGAAAATATGGGCCCGGTTACCCTCTCCTATTACTACGGCAACCTTCATATTCCCCTCTTTTTCCTCGTGCTCCTGGCAGTTATGGCGGGCGCGTTGCTCGCGGGGCTGCTGGGGTTGGTGGATCAAGTCCGATTGCGAGCCAGATTGAGACAAAAAGGGAAAATTGTCGATAAGTTGGAAGCTGAGGTCAAATCTTTGCGTAATCTTCCGCTGGATGAGGAGTCAGGGGACGATTTCGAGGAATCACCTGTGTACCGGAGGTGAATGCAGTCATGGAGAATTTCCCCTTCGGGAGCCCTTTCCTCAGTGTGCTTGTCTTGGCGGTTGTCTTTTACCTTCTGGGCCTCCTCTCCGCCAAGATGTGGCGGAAGCAAATTCCCGCCGGCAAGAAACAGGGCCAGAGCACGTACATCAAAGGACTCAACTACGTACTTTCCAAACAGACCGACAAGGCCATCGAGGAGTTCATCCGTTTTACCCACCTTGATCCCGACACCACAGATGCCTATATCGGTCTCGGCCACTTGTACCGTTCCAAAGGAGATTTCGACCGGGCCATCCGCTTGCACCGCAGCATCCTCGCCCGTCCGGATTTGGAAGAGAATGATCGCATCCAGACACTCTTGGCTCTCGGATCGGATTATAAGAGCGCCGGCCTGTGGGGAAGGGCCATCGGCGTTTTTCAACAGGTGCTCGAGATAAATCCCAATAAGGTTGAATGTTATCAGGAGCTGGCCGCCATTTACGTCGAGGAGAGAAACTGGGTGGAGGCTTTCAGGACACAGCAAGAGCATGATCGTCGCACCGGTGCCAAGCAGAAGAATGTCCTGGCGCACCTCCAGACCGAAATGGGCAAGGAAGCCCTGGCCAAGGGAGACCGCGAGATGGCCTCCAAGTCTTTCAAGTCGGCGCTCTCCATCGATCCGGATTGCCTGGACGCCGCACTTCACCTCGGTGACTTATACCAGGAGGAGGGGAAGATCGGAAAGGCGATCACAATCTGGGAAGGCGTTGCTCTCAGGAATGCGCCTTTCTCGTTTCTGGCTTACAAACGTTTAGAGAAAGCATATTTTACAGAGGGCCGTTACGATGACATCGCCGGGTTGCTTGAGCAGGTGGTCAAGGCCGACCCTAAAAATATCATGGCTCGGGTGAGCCTCGGTGAGTATTACTCCAAGCGCGACATGCTGCCGGAAGCTCTCGAGCATCTCCGTGAAGCCCTCGCCGCGCAACCTCGCTCCCTCGAGGCCAGGATGCAAATGGAGCAAATACTTGTACGTCACCGGATGTACGAGGAAATGGAAAAAGAATACAGCAACGCCATCAAGATCCTCTATGCACCCCGTGAAAGATACCTCTGCCGACAATGCGGCTTGCAGGCCAAAGAACTCTCCTGGCGCTGTCCTCAATGTCGGAGTTGGGATACTTTCTCCATCCAGAGCTGATCCACGATGCGGACCCGACCCGATAATTTTCCAAATTGCAGACTTGCCCTCTGCGGTGCACAATACATCCGCCGACGACTGGAGAGCGATGGAATGGTCGGTCGACGCGGGTGCCGGAAACCTCATCACCGTGGACACCTCCGCACTTCCCCATTATAAAATAATGAAATGACTTCCGGTAGCTTCACCACCGGTTTCCTGCTTGCCATTCTGGTTCTTCTCTCGCCTGACCCCGGTTCGGCACGCTACTGGGATCAAACGCTCATTCTCCCGAACCCCCCCTGGGAGGAGGGTGGGGAGGACACACTGCTGAAAATCAAAAAGGCGCAGGTTCCGGAAGGAATCGACACAACCTTCCATGAATATTCACGCGGTTGGGATCGGAAAAGATTAGACTTCGAAGCGGGACAACTCCTTGCTCGACCGCTGTCATGGAGAGTTTGGGTCACTCATCCACTGTCTTCCACCCGCCGCCCGCTGAAGGGAGGCGACCGCCTGCACTTTCAACTCGGTCTTTACCGATTCGGGAAAAAGGAGTATCAGAGAGCCACTGAAGCATTTCTCGATTTTCTCGATCGTTTTGAAAATTCTTCCCTGGTGAGCAGAGCCCTCTATTGGCTTGGAGAAAGTCAATACGCCAGCAGAGATTCGGAAGCAGCGAGGGAAAGTTACAAACTGCTTCTCCGAAGAAATCCCCCTGAGGAACTCCGGGGAGCTACTTTGCTCTCTTTGGGCCGAATGTCGCACCTGGCTGGACTCTACGAAGATGCCCTCGATTATTACGCGCAGTTCTTGGATCTGCAACCCTCATCTCATCTGACACCTCTTGTCGCCTTCCGTCTGGGTGAGGTGTATTATAATTTAGGAAAATTTCAATCAGCCGCAGAGCAATTCCGAACTGCAGCCGTGGAGTATCCGTATTTCCCGGAGAAAAACACGGCCCGTTTCTGGTGGGGGGAAGCCCTCTTTTCAAATGGGGCATACGAAGCCTCCGCAGATCAGCACCTCGAATATCTCCTCCGGGCCCCAGCGGGGAAACTGGCTGATGACGCCTTGTACGGCGTGGGGTGGAGTTACCTCCGAACGAGAAATTACGCTGCGGCCGGAGACTCTTTTATAAAAGTGGTGCGAAAATTTCCCGGGAGCCCTCTCACTGATGAGGCTGTGTATCTTTCCGCGTGGTCCTATCAAAAGGAAGGAAGAAAAGAAGAGTCCGTAAAACTTTTTGGAGACCTGGCAGAGGGTTACCCTGACAGTCCCTGGCGGGACGAGGCTCTCTTCCGGTCAAGCTTGGGAAAATTCATGCGGGGAAAATATCTCGAAGCGGTGGAGGAGTTCAAGAAGCAAGCCGCAGAGCACCCCCCAAACTCTTTTTCCCCCCTAGCCCGCTACATGATTGGTGAGTCCCTGTCAGGGATGGCAGATTGCACGGGAGCAATGCCTTATTTTAAAGCCGTTCTGGAAGCTGGGAGACAACCTGATCTGGTGCGAAATGCTCTTTTGCGGTCCGGGTGGTGCGCGTTTCAGGGCGCTGAACACCAAACTGCGGAGGCATTCTTCCAGAATTATCTGGCTCGATTTCCTGAAAAACCAGATTCCGCAGAATCCTGGTATTGGCTCGGAGAAAGTCTGGCAGGGCAGAAGAAATACGCCCAGGCCCTCCTGGCCTTCGGGCGGGCCCTGAGTGCCGACGGCGAAGGACCTCGGTCGGACGATTCCCTCTTTGGTGCGGGCATGGCATATTTTCGGCAGGAGAGGTGGGG
>JAUVQV010000136.1 GCA_030597995.1 Candidatus Rokuibacteriota bacterium | reverse complement strand
TTGATTCACGGGAGCAATTTTCTGTTCTGGCGAGGCGTCGCCGGAGCGAACGCGGAAGCGTACTACTGTACGCTGCACAAGTGAGCGACGGCGCAACGAAGCCCGGGCAGAAAAGGGCCCCGTGAATTGACTGGGAGGGCCTTGACAGGGGATACCCCATGGGGTAGAAATGCACAATTCCGCGGTGCAATCGCCGTCTGGTGAGGGGCCGCGGGAGAGGGAAAATTATGCACGTGCGAAGACATTTAAACATGAAATCAGCGAGTTGCCTCGTGCTGATCCTGCTCCTGCTCTCTTGGGCCAGACCGGCCTGGTCTTCACTGCTTCTCGCCCTGCCCTTTCTGGTGGCGGGAGAGCTGATGCGTCTCTGGGGCACCGGCCACTTGAGGAAGGACAAGGCGGTCATCACCTCCGGACCTTACGCCTACCTGCGCGATCCGCTCTACCTCGGGACATTGACGGCCCTGACCGGGCTCACCCTGGCAGCGCGGGTCTATGAGATGCTTCTTCTGGTGTGGATCGTCTTTTTCGGGTACTATCTGCCCTACAAGCAAAAGCGCGAGGGGGATCGTCTCTCGAGGAAGTTCGGAGAGGCCTATGACGACTACCGGAAGGCGGTGAAGAGCCTGCTCCCGCGTCTCTCTCCCTATCGCGGTCCGGACCGGGACCACCGCTGGTCGGCGCGCCTGGCCTACGAAAACAGCGAATTCGGGACCGCGGTCTTCTTCGCGGTCTTCTACGGCCTGCTCGCCGCCAAGATGTTCCTCCTCCCGGGTTACGTCTTTCCCCCCCGGCACCTGCTGTGAGAACCGGTTCCCCCTCCTCCCCGGACACACCCCTGGAGTGCAGGAGACTGGTTCCGGTCTCCCCCGGCACGGCCCTGAATGCCGACCTCTTCCGCATCGAAACCGACGGCGGCGGCCCGCCCGTCGTCTTGAAAACCTTTGCCTTGAAGTATTTTCTGGTGCGCTGGACGATCGGCAGGTTTCTCACCCGGAGAGAGTACCGGACCCTGCGCCGTCTCCAGGGGGTGGAGGGGCTCTGCAAGGTGGCGCGCCCCGGATACTCTTCCGGGATATTTCTGGAATTCATACCGGGAAAACCGCTTCAGGCCTTCCAGGCGGGTGAGCTTCCGGAGAAAGTCTTCCTCGAGCTGACCGGAATCGTGGAAAAAATGCATCGGGAAGGTGTCGTACACCTGGATCTCGGCCACCGTGGCAATATCGTAGTCACTCCGGATCAGCGGCCGCTGGTGATCGATTTTCAGTCCAGCCTCTCCACCCGGGGATGGCCGGAATGGATCGCGAAGCGGCTCCGGAAAATCGACGAGCTGGCGCTCCTGAAGTGGAAGGCCAAACGTTTCGGGCAGACGATGACGGAGAAAGAAGAGGCGCTCCTGCAGATGAGAGGGAAGCTGGTTCGCTTCTGGCCCTTCCACCACTGGTTCGTCTGGCCGGTCTCCCGGCACCGGAAAATCGATCCGGCGGCGCTCTTGAAATGGAAGGCCAAACACTTTCCGCGTACCTTGAACGAAGAAGATGAGGCGCCCCCGCGGAAAGAGGGGAAACGGTCCGCAGGGGACCTCTCCGGCACTGACTGTAAACGATGAAAAACTCGCTCTTTTACCGCCGGATCTCGGAATCCCTGGCCGAGATCATCGGGAACACCCCGCTGGTGAGGATCAACAAGCTCGCCGGCCCCGGCGGCGCGGATATTTACGGGAAGCTGGAGTTTTTCAACCTCTGCTCTTCGATAAAAGACCGAATCTGCTTCGCCATGATAGAGGCCGCGGAGCAGGAAGGAACGCTCACCGAGGGCGCCACGATCGTTGAGCCGACCTCGGGGAACACCGGCATCGGCCTGGCCTTCGTGTGCGCGGTCCGGGGGTACAAACTCGTTCTGACGATGCCGGAGACGATGAGCGTGGAGCGGAGGAACATCCTGAAATCCTTCGGCGCCGAGCTGATCCTGACCCCCGGCGAGAAGGACATGAGCGGGGCGGTGGAAAAGGCCGCGGAGCTGGCAGGGGAAAAAGGATATTACCAGCCGCAGCAGTTCAAAAACCCCGCCAACCCCGAAGTCCACCGGCAGACGACCGCACAGGAGATCATCGGTCAGCTCAAGGGGATAGACGCCTTCGTCGCCGGCGTGGGCACCGGAGGGACAATCACCGGGGTGGGCGAAGTCCTGAAAAGAGAATCCGGCGGCCGGGCGACGATCGTGGCCGTGGAGCCCTCGAGGAGCCCGGTGCTCTCGGGCGGCCAGCCGGGAATACATGAAATCCAGGGCATCGGCGCCGGATTCGTCCCGGATATTCTCAACCGGGAGGTGATCGACGAAATAATTACCGTCTCGGACGAGGAGGCCTATCAGACAACGAGAATGCTGATCACGCAGGAGGGCATTTTGTGCGGTGTCTCTTCGGGGGCGAACTTTTTTGCGGCCCGGAAGGTGGCCGAGAGACTGGGCCCGGGGAAGACGGTGGTGGTGGTCTTTCCCGACACCGGTGAGAGATACCTGAGCACCAGACTCTTTGAGAAAACAGATCTCGAGGAATAATTCCACAGCCATGAAAGGACCATTCATCAGTAACGTAAGCTCCTCGATCCTGGATACGATCGGGAACACCCCTCTCCTCCGCCTGACGAAACTCACGGAGCGGTTGAGCAAGGGGGTCTCCATCTGCGCCAAGCTGGAGCAGTACAACCCGTGCGGTTCCGTCAAGGACCGGCCGGCGTTTCAGATGATCCGTGACGCGGAGGAATCCGGGGAGCTGACAAAGGACAAAATCATCCTGGATGCCACCTCCGGCAACACCGGCATCGCCTACAGCATGGTGGCCGTGGTCAAGCAATACCGGGCAAAGATCGTGCTGCCCCGGAACGCGAGCCTCGAGAGAAAAAAGATCATCGCGGGTTTCGGGGCCGAGATAGTCTATTCCAGCGAATTCGAGGGTTCCGACGGCGCGATCCGGATGGCGAAAACGATAGACCGTGAAAATCCGGGAAAATACTATCTCCCCGACCAGTACAATAACCCCTCGAACTGGAAGGCCCACTACCTCACCACCGGCCCCGAGATCCTCGAACAGACCGCCGGGAAGGTGACGCACCTGATCGCCGGCGTGGGAACCGGGGGAACGATCATGGGAGCCGGGAGGGCGCTGAAAGAGTTCAACCCCCGCATCAAGGTCATTGCCGTGGAACCGGATGAGGCCATGCACGGCATCGAGGGGCTGAAGCACCTGCAAAGCTCCATTGTCCCCGGGATCTACGACCCCGGCTTTCCCGACCGGACGGTCTATGTGAACACCGAGGACGCCTACGACATGGTGAAAAAGCTGACTACCGTCGCGGGACTTCCGGTCGGGCACTCCTCGGGGGCGGCCATGGTCTGCGCCCTCGAGACCGCTGAGACGCTCACGGAGGGGATGATCGTAATCATATTCGCGGATGGCGGGGACCGGTATCTGAGCCATGCAATATGAGGTGCGGATCAACCGGGACGCCATCGAGAAGGTGCTCGGGCAGGCGGCGCGGGAATACCCGGATGAGTGCTGCGGTATCATCACCGGCAACGCCGCCGGACAGACCGTTCACGAATGCGAGAACATTCAAAACCGGCTCTTTGAGGAGGACCCGGCGCGACACCCGCGTAACGCGCGCACCGCGTATACCATCGAGAGAAGCGAAGCCGACCGGATATTCGCGGAGGCCGGGAGAAAAGGCGAGGACGTCCTGGCCTTTTATCACTCCCATACCGACCATGACGCCTATTTCTCCGAAACGGACCGGGAGGTGCAGACGATCTTCGGGGAGCCGGAGTATCCCGATGCCCTGCACCTCGTGGTCTCCGTGAAAGAAGGGAAGACCGAGCGCATAAAAACTTTCAGATGGGACAGAGCCAAAAAGGATTTCGTATCTGACCCTTCGGAATAACCGCCATTGTTGATCGAGAGATTCCTGGACCAGATCTGCCGGGACCGTGAACTCGGTCCGGAGGTGGTCCACCGTGAAGACCTCCCGGCCCGCGAACCGTCCTGGGGATCTTTCCCGGAGGGGATCCTTCCGGAGCTGCGGCAGGGGCTCCGCGGGTGCGGCATCGACCGCCTCTACCGCCATCAGAGCGCAGCGATCCGGCGGGTGCTCGCCGGGGAAGACGTGGTGGTGGTCACACCTACGGCCTCGGGAAAGACCCTTTGCTACAATCTCCCGGTCATAAACCGCTGCGCGGTGCGGGCCGACACCCGCGCCCTCTACCTCTTCCCCATGAAAGCCCTGGAGCAGGATCAGCTGAGCTCCTTCCGGGATCTGGCCGCGGCCTGCGGGCTGTCGGAACGGGTCACGGCCGAGATTTACGACGGCG
>JAUVQV010000211.1 GCA_030597995.1 Candidatus Rokuibacteriota bacterium | reverse complement strand
CGTCAATTGAAATGGCGCGGTTGACGCGGATCATTCTTTCCTCTTCCCTCCGGGATGACCATCCCTTCGGCACCACCCCAAATTGTTCGCCGAGAACCCCCTGGAGCGGCTGGAGAAAATCGCCTTCGAGGCCTGGTATCCGGTTCGGTAGAGGAGGCGATTATTTTTTCGCCAGGTGCTCGTACAGTTTTTGATCTTCGGCGAATCTGAGACCTTCCTCGTACTTGATCAGCTGGCGGTGATAGAGATCGGCCAGGCTCTGCTCCAGCGGAGAGTAATCCTCCGTGGAGACAGCCGACTGGCTCTTGAAGAGGTGAGCGCGCTTTTCGCGGATGGCTTTCTGGACCCGGTAGGAGTGGCTCAGCTTTTCGTAGGACAGGATTCTCCCCGGTCCGTGCAGACGAGGGACCAGCCTCTGGGAGAGAATGAGCAGGAGCGAATCCGCCAGCTGGTGACGGATCTGGTTCTGCTGGTTGCTGGGAAAGACGTCTATGATGCGGTCGATGGTGCCGAAGGCGTTGAGGGTGTGCAGAGTGGCCAGCACGAGATGACCGGTTTCGGCCGCCGTCAGGGCGGTGGAGGTGCTTTCCAGGTCTCTCATCTCTCCGATCGCAATGACATCCGGATCCTGCCGGAAAATGTACTTGATACCGTCCTGGAAAGAAGAGGTGTCGGTGCCCAGCTCTCGCTGGTTGACGTTGCTCATCTTGTGGTGGTGTACATACTCGATCGGATCTTCGAGGGTGATGATATTGGCCCTGCGGGTGGAATTTATGATGTCGATCAGACACGCCAGGGTGGTTGACTTGCCGTGACCTGAAGGCCCGGTGATGAGCACCAGCCCCTGGGTCTTGCCGGAATAGTCCGAGAGCCAGGGGGGGAGGGCCAGCTCCTGGAGGGAGGGGATTTTCTCGGCCACGTACCGCAGAGAGGCGGCGAGGTAGTTTCTCTGCCGGTAGATATTGTATCTGAAGCGGCCGACACCCTCAAAGGACTGGGCGAAGTCCAGCTCGTGATGCGGAGTAAGATGTTGCTGCTGCCGGGGGGTGAGGACGGAAAAGAGCAGTTCCCTCACCTTTTCCGGCCCCAGGGGGGGGACATCCAGCCTGATGAGTTGGTCGCTGATTCTGAGGGTCGGCGGCACGCCCACCGAGAGGTGAATGTCAGAACCGTTGCTGGTCACCAGTTCCTGCATCAGCGCCGTGAGGCTGTAGTCAGCGGTCTCTACCCGGTGAGGCAGAGTTTTTTTCGTCAGCGCTTCCTTTGCCCAGCGGTGTTCCTTAAAAAACTCCATGGCGAAATCCCATTGGGACTCGGCGAGGGCAAGGGGGACTACCTTCATCCCTAGAGAGAACTCCAGCTCCTTGATGATGTCCAGGTCGGTGGGGTCGGTCATTCCCAGATAGAGGGTGTTGCCATCCCTCTTTACCGGCAGGATTCCGAACTTCTGTATTTTTTCCGCGGTCACCAGGCGCTGCACTTCAGCCGGTATTTTTATTTTGTTAAGGTTGACGCTGTCGATCTTCAGTTGGCTGGAGAGAAATTTCAGAAGCACCTCTTCCTCGATGTAGTTCAGGCGGACCAGACACTGCCCCAGCCTCCCCCCCATGGCCTGCTGCCTTTTCAAGGCCGTCTCCATGTTGTCGCTGGTGATGACTTTGTGACTGAGAAGGAGTTCTCCCAGTCTGATCCGGGAGGTCTGGCGCGGATTTTTGACGTTCGTCACACCCTCACTCCCGGAGGTTCTCGTCCCGTGGCGGCGCTGCGCTATCCCGCTCGCCGGGCTTGTCGGCAGATTTCTCCCGGTGCCACTTCTGATAGCAGTCGATCCCGCAGAAGTAACGAATGTATTCCTCTCCCTCCTGGGTGTAGGCGGTAGATTCCGGGATTTCCTTCAGGCAGACCTCACAGGACAGCCTCGGTTCTTCCTGGTTCGTGGTGTTCTCCTTCATTTTTCACCTCCTGCCCATTCCTTACCCTCGAGCCGGGCCGCTGTCAAGCTTTTCCAGGATCATTGCAGCGGCAGCCAGAGGCCGAGGTACACCATTTGCCCGCCCTTTTCATCGAAGCCGTAGGCGAGAGCGAGGCGCAGGGTTACCTGGAGGAAGTACCCGAGGGTCATGTCGAGGCGGGCCTCCGTCCCCGCACTCCGCTTCAGCTCCGAGCTGCGGAAGGTCCCGTCCCAGGCGTTTCCGGCCTCGACGAAGACCGCACCGTGAAGCCTCCGGAAAAAGAAGGGTGTGGTGCCCCACCCCCGCTCCAGGTTCCGGATGGGGAAACGATACTCCAGGCTGAGCAGGCCGGCCTTCCGTCCCCGGAACGCATTCTCCGGGTAGCCCCGGAGGTAAATCGACTGGAGGTCGCGGGCGAGGGAGATGTCGCCGGGGCGGTCGCCGCCGAGCCGGAAGTTCCCCTGCGGGATCACCTCGCCGCTGGAGACGCCCCCAAAGATCCTGGCCTGAAGGACGTGGTGTCTCCAGGGCAGAGAGAGGTACTCCTGCCAGTCGGCGCTGTACCTGTTGAGGGTGAAGTCTCCCCCGAGGGCGCGGTCGCTCCTCTCGTATCCGAGCTCGATGCTCCGCCCTCCCTCGGGGCTGATTGAAAAGGGGTAACGCCGGGCGTTGTGGTACCGGTAGCCGAGCAGGACCGACGTCAGGACTCCGGCGGCGGGCGTGGGACCCCGGTAATCCCTCCAGGGAGGGAGGTCGGTCAAGGGGGACAAGTCCCGCCACCGGTAGCCGAGGGTGAGATAGTGCTGTGAACGGAGCTTTTCTCTCGGCGCCGTCACGCTCAGGCCGAGCGTTTTTTCCCGCTCCACGAAATCCCGGTGCGCCACCGGGTCCCGCAAGAGGCCGGAGTGGGTGAGGTCGATGTCCGAAGCCCGGAAGAGCACCTCGGGCCGCCAACCGCGGTAGACGTAGTCCAAGGTAAACGAGACGCGGCGGCTGCTCGGTCCGTAAAGGCCGGTGAGGAGATAGCGGTGCCGCTGGACTGCATCCTGGCCGTAGGTGACGAACCCGCCCGAGAGGCCGCTCTCGGAGTTGTAGCCGAACCAGGGGAACCAGAAGCGGGGCAGGAGGGTGGACCAGGG
>JAUVQV010000106.1 GCA_030597995.1 Candidatus Rokuibacteriota bacterium | reverse complement strand
GGTCTGGGCCGTCTGATAGCCGGTGCGGGGGCTGCCGTCCTGATGGTGGTGGTGCCGAAGATCGTGACCTCGTGGTTTTACCGGCGGGAAATAGGGCTGGCGATGGGAGTTATGAACACCGCCGAGCCCCTGGGGACCATCATCTCTCTCAATGCCATGGGGGTAATCGCCTACCGGCTGAACTGGCAGGCTGCGATCTGGGTCGGCTTCGCCGTAAGTGCCTCCGCATTGTGTCTTTTTGTGCTTCTCTACCGGAGCGCAACCGCGGATGATGAGGGAGCGGCGGGGAACCGGGATCTCTCCGCCCTGCTGAAGGCGGCGGGCGGGGGAATCTGGCTGGTAGGCCTGTCGTGGGGATTGTTTAACGCAGGCGCCATCTCCTTTTTCACCTACGCCCCGGACTACTTTATTTCGCAGGGAGAAGACATCGCCAGGGCCGGGCTCCTGGCAAGTTATCCGATGTGGGGCTCGATTGTCCTGGCTCCCCTGGTGGGCATGACGATCGATCGCCTGGGGTGCAAGAGGCTTTTTGTGACAGTGGGGTGCGGCGGCATGGCGATCCTCCTATATTTGATCCCGGTTTTTCCCGATCAAGCCGCCCTGGTCGCTCTTTCGATAGGGATCTTCATCGCTCTCCTGACCCCGGCGATATTTTCGTTCCCGGCGGAGCTCTTGCCCAGGCCTCTGATCGGCTTCGGCTTCGGTGTCTTCGGCGCCGCCCTCGGGATTGGGATTGCCATCGGCCCCTATACCGTCGGCCGCCTACGGGACGTCACCGGTGATTACCTGTGGAGTTTCAGCGTCATGGCCCTCTTGACGGCCCTGGGCATCCTGCCCATGCTGTGGCTGAAAATAAAAAAGCAATAATTCACTTGATGATAGAGATATTAACATAAAGTATTACTTAACATTGCTCATGGAATTCATAACATGGATACCCCGCCATTCATGGCGGGGAGGAAGCCTTACCCTTAGGTATTCCCTGTTCTCAAATCCCCCTCGCTCCCCCTTTCTAAAAGGGGGAAGTTGTTGGTACCCCTCTTTCACAAATGGTCATATCCTTGGTTCCCCTCTTTAGCAAAGAGGGGCCGGGGGAGATTTGACGCCCTTTGTGTTAAAAATCCCGCTCTTCATAGCGGGGTAATTTCCTTAGTCATACTTGAAGCACCACGCTTTCGCTCAGAGAACAAAAAAAGCTTGACAAAGTGCTTGAGATACCTCATTATCTTGGTAGAGATGGTTGACAAGGTGATATAGATGCAGGTTCCACAGAAGAGCAGGTATGCGGTACGAGCCATATTTGAGCTCGCAAAGAGGGCCGGGGAGGGCCCGGTGAAGATCGCCGAAATCGCCCGGGTGCAGGCGATACCGCAGCGATTTCTAGAAGTTATCCTGAACCAGCTCAAGCAGGCCGGGTTCGTGAAGTCAATTCGGGGCAGCAAGGGCGGATATATATTGTCACGGGCGCCACGCGCGCTCTCTGTGGGAGATGTGATTCAATTTATCCAGGGGCCGGAGGATGCCAATGTCTGTACCGAGGGTAGTTCACAGAAGATGTGCCCTCTTTACCCGGAGTGCATTTTCCTGCCGATGTGGGATCGGGCTCAAAGGGCGGTTTCCGAGGTCTACAACCAAACGTCTTTCGGAGATCTGCTGGAAGAGGAAAGGGCAAAGAAAAAATATGTTCCATCATATTCAATTTAGGTTGCGAGGGCAATTTTTTTATCATAATAGTCTACCATCCCGGTCGGGATAATTAAGTAAAAGAGAAGTCGAAGGTAAATGGTCGGATTAGATCTGAGAAAGGGGAGTGAGAGAATATGAGGGTCGATGTAAAAGAGAGAGAGCTCAAGTGTCTCGTGAACGAACTTAACTTCGCCCAGAAGACAGAACGTTCTCTGGAGCTTATCAGGGAGGCCCACCAGCAGTTTGGAGACCGGATGGTGGTTGCCAACAGTCTCGGTAAAGATTCGGCCGTGGTATGGCACTTGGCAAGGCAGGTGAATGCGGAAATCAGAGGCTTCGTGGTCACCACACGCTTCAAGCCCCCGGAAACCGTGGACTTTATGAAAAAGGAAGTCGCCAGATATCCGGAACTCGAGGTTTTCAGCTACGACGGCTCCATACCGGAGGAATTATACCGGACTGATCCGGACCGCTGCTGCGAGATTCTCAAGGTCGGGCCCACCCGGCGAGCGATCGAGGAGATGGGCATAGCCTGCTGGGTGACCGCACTGCGCTGCACCGAGGGGCGCACCCGGACCGACTTCCAAGAGATTGAAGAGCGGGATAAGGGACTCATAAAACTCAATCCCGTCCTCATATGGCACGAAACGGAAATCTGGAAGTATCTGGCCCTGCACCGGGTGCATGTGAATCCCCTCTACTCGGAGGGGTACCGGTCCCTGGGGTGTGGGCCGTGTACCCGGATTTCCACCGACCCCGACGAGCGCGCCGGACGCTGGATGGGGACGAGCAAGTGCGGCGGTGAATGCGGCATCCACACCCGGCCGCTCCTGGCCGGGGCCCTGCTCAAATAAGGGGAGAGAGCATCATGCGGACAACTTATGAGTTACCGAAGGGCATCGAGAAGGATCTGGAGAGGTTGAGGGAGGAGACCGAACGGTTCCGGGAGGGGGTTATCTCGGAGGCCGAGTACCGCTCCTTCCGCGTCCCTCAAGGCGTCTATGAGCAGCGCCAGTCGGGGACGTACATGGTGCGGGTGCGCCTTCCCGCCGGGGGAATTCTGCCGCACCAGATGCGAACCCTGGCCGGCGTGTCGCGCACCCATGGAAACGGCATACTGCACCTCACCACCCGTCAGGACATCCAGGTCCACAGCGTTCCGCTGGAGGGCATCTATCCCGCCATGGCGGCGCTGTATGATTCGGGACTTTCCGCCAAGGGAGGAGGCGGCAACACGGTCCGCAACATAATCTCCTGCCACGACGCGGGTGTGTGCCCGGTGGAGCTGTTCGACGTCACTCCACAGGCTGTGGCATTGACCGAGTTTCTCCTCCCCGACCCCCTCAGTTTATGCCTGCCGAGGAAGTACAAGATAGCCTTCTCCGGCTGCCCCGTGGATTGCGCCGGCGCGACGGTGGCCGATCTCGGCTTCATCGCGAAAAGACAGAAGGGCGAAGACGGTTTCGCAGTCTATGTGGGAGGGGGACTGGGAGCGCAGAGCCGGGTCGGGGTGCTGCTGGAGGAGTTTGTACCGGTGCCGAACGTCCACCTCATCGCCGAGGCGGTAAAGCGTGTCTTCGACAAGCACGGCAACAGAAAAGAAAAGAACAAGGCCCGCTTGCGGTTTCTGATCGCGCACCTCGGTCTGGAGGGTTTCAGAACCCGGTACGAGGGCGAGCTCTCGGATCTGCGCCGGGCCGGTCTGCCGGTATTAGGTTTTCGCAATTTCCCCCGGGGAGGGGGGTCGCCGCCCGAGGCGGCTGAAGAGCCGAGTGCAGGCTTTGACGCCTGGCGCCGGAAAAACGTCATTCCCCAGGCGCAGAATGGGTACCACCTGGTTCATGGTCCTCTCCGGCTGGGAGATATCGCGGCGGACGATCTGGAGGGGTTTGCGGACGCGGTCGAAACTCACGGCGACGGGATAGCCAGGATCACTCAGTGCCAGAACTTTGTGGTCCGGTGGGTTCACACAAAAGAGCTCCCATCCTTGCACCGCACACTCGCGGGCCTGGATCTGACCACTGCGCTCGCGCCCGTCCTCCGCGATCTCATAGCCTGTGCCGGGTCCTCTATCTGCCGGCTGGGCATTTGTCTCTCGCGCGGACTAGCCCAGGCAGTCACTCGCCGGCTGACCGAGGAGGGGCTCGACCTGGACAAGATGGGAAAACTTGCCCTCAACATCAGCGGCTGCCCCAACTCCTGCGGCCGTCACCCGGTGGGTAATATCGGCTTTTTCGGAGCGGCACGACGGAGCGACGGGAGGCTTGTTCCCCACTACGTCGTCCAGCTCGGAGGGAGAATGGAGGAGGGCCGCACCAGGCTGGCTCGGGGAGAGGTGGCCATTCCGGCGCGAAACGTGCCGGCGTTCACGGCCGAATTTCTCCGCGCCTACAGCCGTTCTCCCCATTGCCCCGATTTTGACGCCTTCCTCGAAGCCGGGGGATTTGCCACGGCGGCCGGCCTCCTGGAGAAACACCGGTCGGTTCCCACCTTTGAAGAGGACAAGAATTACTTCTACGACTGGGGCGCCGGGGAATTGTTTTCGCTGGCCGGCCGGGGAGCAGGCGAATGCGGAGCCGGGGTCTTCGACCTGATCGAGGTTGATATGGCCTGCGGACAGCAGGCCCTCAGCGAGGGACGGCTCTTTGCAGCCACCGTCTTCGCTTCCCGGGCTCTTCTCGTTACCAGGGCCAAAGAGGCCAGAAGCGACGTCGAGGCCCTCGAGCTTTTCGCACGTTTCTTCATTGCCCCGGGCCTGGTCGGGGAGTCTTTCCAGGGGCTGATCGAGGAAGGCCGAAGGAGCGCCTCCGCGGCTCGTCCGGAGGAGGCGTTTCGTGCCGACAAGGAAACGGTGCGCGGACTGGTCGAGGCGGTGCGGGATCTTTACCGCTCCATGGATTCCTCGCTGCGCTTCCGGGCCCCGGAGGGCCCCGGCAGTCCGGTACCGGCGCCGGCGACGAAGAGTGGCGGTGAAGTGCACATGCTGATCGGGGATCAGAAGGTGAGAGTCGACCGGGAGGAGGATTTCCGGGGCGTGGTCTGCCCGCTGAACTACGTCAAGACAAAACTGGCGCTGGAGCAGATGAAGAAGGGAGAGGTGCTGTCAATCCTCGTGGATCGCCAGGGGGCCGAGAACGTTCCGCGCAGCACCACTCAGGACGGGCATCAGGTGCTGGCGGTGAAACGGGAAGGAGAGAGGTGGCGAGCGGTCTTCCGGAAAGGATAAGTTCATTCTGAAACCGGTTCTTCCCTCAGCTTCACCGCAACCTTGGCGCCGACGGCCGCTCTCAATACTTTCTCAGCGCTGCCGCCGCTGCAGAAGACCTCCAGCTGCCCCCTGCTG
>JAUVQV010000226.1 GCA_030597995.1 Candidatus Rokuibacteriota bacterium | reverse complement strand
GCGTTGCGCCCTCGTTCGCTTGTGCGGCGTACCGTAGTACGCCTCCGCGCTCACTCCGGCGACGCCTTGCCAGGACGAAAAATCTCTCTCGTGACTAACCCGGTTACGCCCTACAAAATACAGTCTGTTTTTCATACAATCAAGTTTCTTCTTTTTTTCATCAATAGTTACTATGCCTTAAAAGTTGCATCATGAATTTTGCGGGCTAAAATGGAGCATCTCATATGCGGAGCGCGGTGTGGAGCGGAACTGCGGAAAATTCGTAAAGGGCATGTTGCTGGGGGGATGCGGGCTGGCGCTGCTGGCCGGCTGCGCGCCGAAACCGGGGCTCTATGTCCTGAGCTCCCGGCAGGTGCGGACCCGGACGTTCGCAGACGAGCTGAATTTCCGGGGTCTCCCGGAGGCGGTCCGGCAATCGATGCGCTACTACCGGCGGCTGCCGGACGGGGTGGTGTTCAACTATGGTGAGCACACCTACACGGCGCGGGAGATGGAGGCGTCGATGACCCTGTTCCTGGACCTCGTGGCTGGCCTCGAGGGGGAGGCCCGTCTGGAGGCCATCCGGGAAAAGTTCCTCTTTTTCGAGAGCCGCAACGGAAAGGGAGGGGGCTTCTTCACCGGCTATTACGAGCCGGTTCTGTATGGGAGCCTGGAGCCCTCGGAACAGTTCCAGGCTCCGATCTATGCGGTGCCCGGGGACCTGATCACGGTGGGTCTTGGGCCCTATGCCGCTCTCGGCCTCCTCCCCGGAGATCTGGAAAACAAGACCCTCCGGGGGAAGCTGGAGGGGAGGAAGGTCGTCCCCTACGACGGCCGCGAGCGCATCTACTATGATTCCTCCCTGGAAGACCGGGCGGAAGTTCTCGCCTACGTTCCCAACCATATCGAACTCTCTTTCCTGCAGATTCAGGGCTCCGGACTGCTCCGGCTCGAGGACGGCACTCTTTTGCGCCTGAACTATGCCAACCAGAACGGCCGCCCCTACCGGCCCCTGGGTCGGATCCTGCTGGACCGGATCCCCAGGGAGAGGATGTCTCTCCAGGCCCTGAAGGAGTACCTCTACGCCCATCCGGAGGAGGCCCGGGACATTTTAAATTACAACCCGAGTTACACCTTCTTTCGCCTGGTGGAGGAGGGCCCCCTGGGCATGCTCGAGGTGCCTCTGACCCCGGGGCGCTCCGTGGCCCTGGACTACCGTATCCTGCCCCGGGGTGGGGTGGTCTATTTCGAAACCACCTTGCCGGCCCGGAGCGTGGAGGGCGCCGCGGAACCGCTGCCCTTCGGCCGCTTCGGTGTGATGCAGGACACCGGCGGGGCCATCCGCGGCCACGGGCGGGCGGACATCTTCTGGGGGCAAGGTGAGAAGGCGGAAAAAATCGCCGGGCCCATGAGGCAGAAGGGGCGGCTTTTTCTGCTGGTGGCTCGGAAGGAATTCCTGGATTAGCCCGGGGTCAGTTCACTCCGGTGTGACACTTTCCTCATAGTACCGGGCAGACTGGCCGAACATCTCCTTCGCCCTTTGGTACAGCCCCTGCTCCGGGTCTTCGGGAAGCGATTCCCTCTGGCCGAGAGAGTTCCTGCTGGAAAGTGCTACCGGAACTTGTCCGGCGGCCTCCGCTCCGGCACGTATCGATGCGGGATTTTCTCCTGGTTCCACTCCGATGAAACGTAGAGGTTGCAGTAGCAGCTTCCGAACTCGGCGACGTCCGGCTCCCGGTACACACAGGGGCAGATAATGTCCCGGTCCAAGGTGCGATCCCCGGAGGCCAGCCGGCAGGGACAGGACATATAGCCGTACCGCTCTCTGTTTGCCAGGAGGGCTTTCAAAAGCTCGTCGGTCCGCGCCCGATCGCTGTTGAAAAAGAAGCCCAACGGCTCCTGCACCCGCCGCAGCGTCTGGTAGAGTGTCTCCGCGTCCATCAGGAAATGCCCAGCGCTTCTTTGATTTCCCGCTCCCGATTCCCGACAATAACCCTGTCCCCGATGATTATGGTGGGAAAGGAACATTCCGGATTGAGTTTCCGCAGATCCGCCAGGATGGCGGCCCGGTCCTTTGCCCCGGCCATGTCCACATCGGTGAATTCGTACTTCACGGTGCAGCCTTCAAGAAATTTCTTCACCTCCTTGCAGTGGCTGCACGTGCTGAGCGTGTAAAGCTTCACTGGCGGCTGACTCATCGACTCTTCTTCCGGAGGGTATTGTGCTGAAAGGGCATAGCGAATGCAACTCCCGGAAAAGCGACCAGGGAAAAGGGGGGAGAGAATCCCTTCAAGTTTGTGCCGAACCGGGGTAAGATAACGGGACGCGAAACGTGAAGGTGGCGTGAGAAAAGGAACTTTGCGGGTTTATGGACCGTTACACAGTTGCGCCGATCGGTATTTTACACTGCGATATCCGCACCAGGGATGAGGCGCCTTACAACTACACCGACTCCCGCGAAAAGGGAGTCATCGAAATATTCGGGAAGTACACCGCCGGCCTCGAGGGGATGAAGGTCGGCGATGACATCCTGGTCCTTTTCTGGTTCCACAAGTCTAGAAGAAACGTGATCCGGGTCCACCCCCGTGGTGACCGGAGGAGGAAAATACGAGGGGTCTTCACCACCCGCTGTTCCGAGAGGCCGAATCCGGTCGCCGCCTCAAGGCTGAAAGTGACGGGCCTTCGCGGTAATAAAATCTCTGTGGCCCATGTCGACGCCGTCGACGGGACCCCGGTGCTGGACATCAAAAAATACCGTTAGATTTTCTTACTCTTTGATGGTGAACTTGGTCCGGGGAGTCACGGTCGGGGGCCTTGCCCCCTCCCGGACCTGTAATCTCTCGATCGTCTTGAGGTG
>JAUVQV010000062.1 GCA_030597995.1 Candidatus Rokuibacteriota bacterium | reverse complement strand
TCCTGGCCTCGGCCTGGTGGCGGTGGACGGTCCCGGAGAGAACTACCGTATAGTTCCGGCGGACTGTTTTATCATATAATGCACCTGATGGCCGGCACACTTTCAGGGCCCCGGGTTCGCGGCAGGGGACTGTGGCACATCTCAGCCGTCACCCTCTTGTTGCCTCTGGCTGCAGGCGGTTGCGTTGCTTTCCAGAGCCGCCTTGCACAAGACCTGGAGCGGGAGCACAGCATTATCACCCGCCGAATAGCCGATATGGTGGACCGGACAGACCGGTTTCTGGGAGAGCCCAGGGTTGAGGACCGGGAGCGAAAGGTAGAACTCGCCCTGGGCACCGGCCTCACCCTCCACGAGGAGGGAGGAGAGGACCTTCACCTCAACACCTCAGCGCGCATCCCGCTGCCGGCCCTGGAGAGAAAGGCGAATGTCTTTCTGGAGCTGGGGGGAAAGACAAAGTCTCTCGACGATGAAAGGGGAGGAGAATTCTCCGACACCGAGCGAAGTTACGAGGCCTCGGCCAGCATTCTTGCCAGGTACCTGCAGCCTTTCTCGTTCGGCGTCGGGGCCGGTGTCTTGTGGGACAACGGGCCCGAAGGATTTATCAGGCCGTTCCTCCGCTACGAGTCCCGCAGGGATCCCTGGCGCTCCTTCGTGGAGCAGCAGGTCTACTTCAAGACCAACGATCTCTTCGGCGAAAAGACCTCCGGTCACGTCGATTACATTCTGACCTCGTCCTCCTTCCTCCGCTTTTCATCTTCTGCCGAAGTCTACCAGGAGCTCACGGGAGTAGACCTGGGACATACCGCCATGCACCGGAGGCTCTTTACCACCAACAGCGCCCTCTCCTTGGAGCTTCAGGCGAGATACAATACCGCGGACCTCGATGCGGGAGAAACCCACTTTGTAATTCGTTGGCAGGGGAGGGTGTGGCGGGATTGGCTGGAGTATGAAATCCGCCCCAGGGCGACCTTTCCCTGGGAAGACCTCGGCGACGTGAAGTACAGCCTCCTTTTCAGGCTGACGGTCCTCTTCGAGGACTACCTCCGCCCGCCCGAGGTGGAGGAACACCGCTTGGGTACGCAGGTACCGGAGTGAAGTGTCGATTCACCGCCCTTTCAACCGCGCCGGCAGCTGTCCCAGGTGACGAATGACGTGGCTCCCCCGCCGGCCTCCGCGGCGGGCCAGGAGGAGCGCCGCCAGACCCGACCGCCTGGCCCCCCGGTAATCCTCCTTCGGGCGATCCCCCACATACAGGGCTTCGTCGGCCGACACCGCCAATTTCTCCAGGGCAGTCTCAAAAATCCTCGGCGAAGGCTTGGCGAAGCCGCACTCCGAGGACAAGACCAGGGTGGAAAAGGACCGGGCCAGGCCCAATTCCTGGAGCACGCGCCGGAGACGGGAGTCGTAGTTCGAGATCACCCCGAGGCGAAAACCGCGGGTGGAAAGGGCCTCCAGCACCTCCGGCACCTCGGAGTAGGCTCGCCAGGCTTCACCTCGTCCAAAGGCCGCAAATGCCGCCTGCAGTGTCGTCTCCGGCAGCCGGCCGTAACCCGCCCGCTCGAACGCCCGGGCTACTGCCCGCATCCACCAGCGGCGCTCCCGGACTTCGGAGGTGCGCAGGCCGCCGGATCCGAAGAAGCGCACCGGGAGAAGGTCATGATAGGCGGGACGGAATTGCCGATTCAAGGAAAGCGCGTTATACCTCTTCCCGAAGCCGGTCGCCGCCCGGGCATAGACCACCCCCACCGAAGGGTAGGGGTAGATGAGGGTCCCAACGGCATCAAAAAGGACAACTCGAATCACGACAGTCAAAGAGCATGGATTTATCTCAGGCCCTCAATCGGCCGGGGCACTTCGAGCGTGCCCGTACTTGCCGACCACTTCCCCGAGGCTCCAGTATTCGTGTGAAACAGGGGCGTATGCCAGAGGGGCCACATCGGCGACATCCAACCGGTCGCCTTTCATCACCGACTCGCTCGCCCGGACCACCAGGACTTTTCCCAGGAAGAGATCGTGACTTCCCAGGGGAATCCTCTCCTGAACCCGGCATTCGACGTTGATCGGGCACTCCTGGATGAGAGGGGCATCGATAGCTTTGCCGGGCAGGGGGGTGAACCCCGTCCTCTGAAACTTATTTTCCTTTCTCCCGCTCACCGCCCCGCAGAAGTCCACCTGCTGGAGCTGCGGACGGCTGGGAATGTTGAGGCCGAACTCCCCCCGGTCGACAATAATCCCGTAGGAATGGCGGCTGGGCCGGATCGAGATTCCGAGCATCGGCGGTGCGGAATTCACCACTCCCACCCAGGCCAGGGTAATAATGTTGTCGCGCCCCTCCCGGTCACGGCAGGTAACCAGCACCACCGGCGTGGGCACCAACGCAGTTGTCGGTGTAAGGTCTCTTTTGATCCTGTCGTCCTCCCAGTGGTTACGCTCTCTCCCGGCTGCACAAAATCATCCCGGTAGATGTGTAAAAACGACAAGGTCAGGGCGAGGATCAGCGGTCCGAAGACCACCCCGAGAAGCCCGAAGAGTTTGATCCCCCCCAGTACGGCAAAGAAAATCGCCAGCGTATGCATCCTGACCTGCCCCTTGACGAGCATGGAACGCACAACATTGTCCACCGTCCCGATCACGACCACCCCCCAGACCAAAAGAAAAATACCCGCTCCGACCCTCCCAGTTCCGATAAGGATGAGGGACGCCGGCGCCCAGATCAGAGCGGTCCCCACCACCGGAACGAGACTGAAAAAACCCATTACCAGCCCCCAGAGGACTGCCGGGAGACCGACGATCCAAAAGGCCATCCCCCCCAGTATGCCCTGGAGCACCGCGACAATGCCGCTCCCGTAGACGGCAGACTTGGTGATACCCACGAAGTTCTGCATGATAGACTTCTTGCGGTCCTCCGGGAGCGGCACCAGTTCCCCCGCCCAGCGGACGAAAGTCGCGCCGTCCAGACAGAGGAAGAAAAGGACGAACAGCATCAGGGCGAAGGTCCCCAGGGACGAGAGGGTATTGGAAACCAGGGCTCTCCCCGCGGAGATGGAAAAGGTGGTGACGTATTTCACGGCCCCGAGGAGATTCTCTCTGAGGTCCACCTCTTCGAGGTTTAGCCAGGGGGCGTACTTGCTCAAGAACGGCTGGACCGCTCCCCAGTCGTGGGAAGTGAGGAGTCGCTCGAAATACCCGCTCTCCAGTTTGGCCTTGAGAAAATCGTAAAGCTCGAGAGACTGTTTTGTGAATATCGCCGCCAGGATCACCAGAGGAATCACGACGCAGAGGATGACCGCCACGCAGGAGATCACCGCACTCAGTACGCGCCTCCCCTTGAGACCGCGGACGAGCCCGGTGTAGAGGGGATAGAACACGATGTTCAACACCGCGGCGATGACTATGGCCTTGAGGAAGGGCTGGAGGAGCAGATAGGAAAGAAAGAAGCTGAGAACCAGGCAGGCCACGAGGAAAATGCGAGAGGGGAAGTTCCGTGGTTCCTGACCGGGATCTACACCGGAAAGTTCACGAACGCCCATGTTTTCATGATAGCAGAACAGTGCATTCTTGACAGCCCCTGCGAGTGGTGCGACTACCGCTGGACCTGCTCGGCTGGGAGGACAACACTGCGCCGTAGGAAGCAGTCGCTGATTAACCTCTTTTCCCCAGGAGCGATTGCGTGAGGTCCGAGTTACCGTTACAATACCTTCATGTTCACCAGAGGGGAAAGCCCGGCATGAAAAGACACCCCCCGGGAAGAAAGGCCCCGGGGCCCTGACCGCGGGGAGCAACTCTCTTCATATAAAAGAAACTTTCCGCATGCCCTTCAATGAGGGAATAGAGTCCCGGATCCAGGAAATCGTCTCGAAATGGAGCGGCACCACGGCAAAAAAGATGTTCGGCGGGGGGTGTGCCACCTCCTACGGGGCAATATGTTTGGGGGAGTTTACAGGGACTTCCTGATACTCCGCCTGGGCGAGGATCAGGCGAACTTTGCCATGGAAATGCCACACGTGCGGCCGTTCGACATTACCGGGAGGCCCA
Organism: Candidatus Rokuibacteriota bacterium; assembly: GCA_030597995.1. Next base: position 2,209 of record JAUVQV010000062.1, on the reverse strand, counting down.
TGAAGGGGTGGGTGATGGTGAGACCGGAAGGATTTGAAACCGACAATGAATTGGCAGAGTGGCTGGGTAAAGCCCGGAAGTTCGTGTTGACCCTGCCTGCCAAAGGGGCCTGATGCACACCGAAGATTCATCCCCCACTTTTCTTTTTTCAATTACGATGCAGGATTCTGGCAGCAGGTGGAGGTCTATGTCAGAGACCGCACGGAGGCTGAATTCAGCCATGGGCTGTGCTCAGAGTGTGCGGAAAAACTATACCCCGAAGAGGACGACAAGGGCGCCCCTTAACCCTATCGATTCACGAGAGTCATTTTCTGTTCTGGCGAGGCGTCGCCGGAGCGAGCGCGGAAGCGTACTGCTGTACGCTGCACAAGTGAGCGACGGTGCAACGAAGGCAGGGCAGAAAAGGGCCTCGTGAATCAACCGGGTCAGGTCTGCTGGGCGTAGGCCGTGGGGTCCAGGGGCGACCCGGCCGGGAAGATTCGGCCGGCGAGTTCGCGATCTATCATCAAGAGACCCTGCGTGTTGTCCCCGACCATCTCGAGGTCGTTGGCAATCTTTTTGGTGCTCGCCTCCTCCTCGATCTGTTCCTTGGAAAACCAGGCCAGAAGAGGTTCCGAAGCGTACTCATTTTCATCGCGGGCAATTTTCGTAAGCTCATTGATCTTGCCTGTTATGAATTTTTCGTGCTCGTAGGCATCCTTCCAGGCCTCGAGCGGCGAAGACCAGGTGACCTTCAGCTGCGTGAGGTCTTGAAGCTCGGCCTCTCCGCCCCGCTCGATGATGTGGTCAAAGAACTTCATGGCATGGATCATCTCCTCGTGGACCTGGCAACGGAGCCAGTGGGCCATTCCTTCCAGGTTCCGGCTGTGGAAGAAGGCGGCCATCGAGAGGTAGAGGTACGCGGACTCAAGCTCGTTCTTGACCTGCTCATTCATGGCGTCTCGCATCTTTTTCCCGATCATCAGCACCCCTCCTTAATGGTATGTTTTTACCCCGGGTTTTTTCAGCGTGTCTACCCTTCACAGGGCGCCACCGCGCCTCCCGTTCTCTTCCCGCCCTAGGGGTAACAGTGGTGAAGGTAATATAGTACCTCCCTCACACGCGAGCAAGTCCTTCCTTTCTTCCGGGCTATGTGGTTCGCGGGGGGGCGCCCCCAGCGGGCCGTGACCACGGGCCGAAACATGATAGAAGGTCCCGGCAATGGCCAGGTTGCCAAAGTGCGACTTTTTTGCTATAAAGGAACTTGCGGCCGGGGGTCGGCCGACGCAATGTTTTCCTGGTGGGAAGGAGCTCAGGTATGGGGAAAATCCGGGTTGGTGTTATCGGGGTCGGCAACTGCGCCTCCTCTTTGGTACAGGGACTGGAGTACTACAAGAACGCCCGCGACGACCAGTTCATCCCCGGCTTGATGCACCCGCTCCTCGGCGGCTACGCCATCCGAGATATCGAGTTCACGGTAGCTGTTGACATCGACCGGCGCAAGGTCGGTAAGGACTTAGGGCATGCCATCTTCGAACCTCCCAACAACACACGGAAGTTTGCTTCTGTCCCCCACCTCGGGGTGACGGTAGTGAGGGGGATGATGCACGACGGGCTGGGGAAATATCTCTCCCGGATAATCCAGAAGGCGGACGGGAACACGGCCGATATCGCGGGCCTGCTCAAGGAGACCAGGACCGATGTGGTCGTGAACTACCTCCCGGTGGGCAGCGAGATGGCCACAAAATGGTACGTGGAGCAGGTCTTGAAGGCCGGCTGCGGCTTCATCAACTGCATCCCGGTCTTCATCGCCTCGGGATGGGTAAACGATCCGGAGGAGGGCTGGCATCAGACCAGCTACTGGAGAAAGCGCTTCCGAGAAGCCGGCCTGCCGCTGATTGGCGACGACATCAAGAGCCAGGTGGGGGCAACTATCCTGCACCGTACCCTGACAAACCTCTTCCTCGACCGGGGGATGCCGATCGACCGCACGTACCAGCTCAACACCGGCGGCAATACCGATTTCCTGAACATGAAGGAGGAAGAGCGCCTGGCCAGCAAACGCCGCAGCAAGACCAACTCCGTGATCTCTCAGATCCGGGCACGGGGAATGGAGATCGATCCCGACAACATCTACGTCGGGCCGTCGGATTATGTCTCCTGGCAGAAGGACAACAAGCTCTGCTTTTTGCGCATAGAGAGCCGTCACTTCGGGGACGTGCCGATGAAC
>JAUVQV010000152.1 GCA_030597995.1 Candidatus Rokuibacteriota bacterium | reverse complement strand
GATCTCTGCGTTCTCCGGGAGGAGCGACCGAGGCGTACTGACAGTACGTCGAGGAGAGAAGAGCGGATAACGCGGGGAGATTGCGGACAATCACGGCGCGTAGTAGGGTAGCTCATGAATAATCCGGGTTAAGGACCCAACAGCTCAGAGTGCGAAAAGGAGGGTGGCCATGAAAGCGAAGGTCACACTGGCCGGGGGAATGCGTTTTGTCGGGCACGCCGATTCGGGACATACCGTCACCATGGACACGGCCTCTCCCCTCGGCGGTCAGGACACTGCGCCCCACCCCTCGGAGTTAATCCTCCTCGGGTTGGGAGGCTGCACCGGAATGGACGTGATCTCTATCCTCCGGAAGAAACGCCAGCCCGTGAGCGGACTGGAGATCGTGGTCCGGGGAGAGCAGGCAAGGGAGCACCCCAGGAAATTCCTGAGGATTTCGATCGAGTTCCACGTGCGCGGTGAAAAGATAGATCCGGAAGCTGTCCGTCGTGCGGTAGAGCTCTCAGAGGGCAAATACTGCTCGGTCGGAGCTTCGCTCCGGGATCCCGTCGAGATCACGACCAGCTTCCGGATCCGTTCCCCGGATGGGAGAGCGGAGGAAACCGCTCCCTGAGCACCGGGAACTGTGATCAATATTTTCTCAGGTGGAGGTGCGTTATCGGCCCGAACTCCTCGAGGGAACCGTCAAACTTCCCCTCTTTCCCGACCACGACCATCACCGCCGCCCGGGGCTTGAGGAAGTCGCGGGCCACGGCGAGGATGTCATTCGCCGTCACTCCTTCTATCCGCTCGCGGTATCTTTCGAGGAAATCCGCCGGTAAGCCGTCGTACTCCAAAAACATCCTGCGGGCGACCACCTGGGCAGTGCTGTCGACCGAAAACACTAGGCCGTTAATTATCGCGTCCTTGGCCCACCGTAACTCCTCGGCGGAAACACCGTCCCGCTGCATCGCTCCCATGATGTCCCGCATCAGGCGGATGGCCTCAATGGTGGTCCCGGGCTTAGTCTTACAGTAAGCCACGAAGATGCCGTAACCAATGTCGCCCCGGTAAGAACTCCCGACACTGTATGCCAGGCCGAGATTGGAACGGACCTCCCTCACGAGCCGGGAGTTGAAACCTCCCCCCCCCAGAATGTAGTTCAGGAGCGTGAAGCCGTAATACTCCGGAAAGTTCCGGGGAGGTGCGAGATGGCCGATCAGGATCGTGGCCTGGGGGAAATCCTTGCCGGCCAGATAGACCTCAGGGATGGGGGAGGCGTCGGGGTATGGAAAAGGTTCCGGGGAGATCCCGGACGGTTGCCATTCCCCGAAATACTTCGCCACGAGTTTCCTGGCCTTGGCCTCGGCAATGTCTCCGCTCACCCCGATCAGGAGCCGGTCGGGATGGAAATCCCTTTGGTGGAACCCCACCAGATCCACCCGGTTGATGGCAGCCACACCCTCCGGGGTCGCCTGCCTACCCCGGGGATCTTTTCCGTACACCGCGGTTCTGAATTCCCGGTTGGCGATACTGTCCGGCTCATCATTGCTCCGGCGGATCTCCTCGATCTTGCGGTTCTTCACCCTCTCCACTTCTCCCTCCGCAAAGGCCGGGTAGCGCAGTACCTCCGCGAGCAACTCCAGGCCGACCTCGAGATCGGCGCTGAGCACCGAGAGGGAGGCTGTGCCGTGCTGGCGTCCGATGGACGTTTCGAGTCTCGCCCCCATGAATTCCAGTTTCTCGTTGAGCCGGGCGCCGGAGTAGCTCCGGGTGCCCCCGGTGCGCATCACCCGGCCGACCAGGTCCGCCAGACCCACCTGATCGGGAGGTTCAAGGACCGCCCCGGTCCGGATCAGCACTTTGACATTTACCAGGGGGACTTCGGAATCGCGGAGCAGATAAAGAACCAGGCCGTTCTCCAAGAGCAGCCTCACGGGTGCGGGCGGCGAAAAGCGTACGCTGGGGAAGGTCATCAGGCGCGGGTCCGGGCGGCCGGGCCCGGTGCAGCCGGCGACCAGACAAGACGCGGCCAGACAGACCGCCAATGTGCGCCGCGGGTTACGGCCCACCGGAATCCCCCGTACTCACGAGAGTAACAACCGTACGGTTTCGCTCCCGAAAGTATTTCCCGGCCACCTCCCGAAGATCTTCCGGGGTGATCTCTTCCAGAACATCGAGATGGGTGGTGATATACCGCCAGTCACCGGCAACCGCCTGGAAATAGGAGAGCATGTCGGCCAATCCCGCATTGGACTGGAGCCGCCGCATCATGTCCGCCCGGAGTTGATTCTTGATTTTCCGGATCTCTTCTTCGGAAATCAGCTCGGTGGTCAGCCGTTGCAGTTGAGAAAGAATCTCGGTTTCTACTTCTGTCGCACTGTGAGGGGAGCGGGGAGTGGCAAGAATCACAAAAAGGTTCGGATACCGGGATCCTGGAATGCCGTTGACGGTGGTTACCGCCACCGCCAGCTGTTTCTCTTCCACCAGGCTGTGGTAGAGGCGCGAGGTCCGGCCACGGGAGAGGACACCGTCCAGCAGGTCAAACACATAGTCGTCGAAATCCGGGATCGAGGGCTTGTGATAGCCGATCACGATCTCCGGGCTGGAGTCCATCAGGAGCGACACGCGCCGCTCTCCCTCCTGCTCCGGTTCGGGGGTTGCCCGATCGGGGGGGAGTTCCTGAGGGGGCAGAGACCCGAAGGCGGTCCGGACGAGCGGCAAAAACTCTTCGGGACGAACATCTCCCACCGCAGCCAGGACGGTGTTGTTCGGAGAGTAGTAGGTCCGGAAGAAGTCTTCGGCTTCCGGAGCCCTGAGATACTCGACATCTCCCGCCCAGCCTATGATCGGACGGCGGTAGGGATGGGCCAGAAAGGCGGTCGCCAGGAGAAGCGCCATCATCTTCCGGTGAGGATTGGTCTCGTAGCTCTGCCGCCGCTCTTCCCGGACCACATCCCGCTCGGAGTAAAACTCACGCATCACCGGGTCCCGCAGCCGCTCCGATTCGATCCGAGCCCAGAGCGGCAGGCGGTTAGAGGGGAGACTGACGGTGTAGGTGGTAAGGTCCACTCCGGTGCTGGCATTGAAACCCACGGCTCCGTGGGAGGTGTAGAGAGAATCGATCTCGTCCTTCACCACGAAGCGCCGGGCCTCGTCCTGTGCGGCGCGGAGTTTCCCCCGGAAATCCTCCAGCCGGGCGGGATCGGCCCTTTTCGCCCGCTTCTTCTCCCGGTCGAGAGCGGCCGAGAGGTGCTCAATTTTCGCCAGCAGAGGTTTCTCTCTGGTGAAATCCCGGGTCCCCAGGGTGCGCGTCCCTTTGAACATCATGTGCTCCAAGAGGTGGGCCAGGCCGCTCCGGCCGGCCTCTTCCTGGGTCGAGCCGACAATGAAGCGGATGTAGAGAGAGATGGTGGGAGAGTGATGCCTGGGCAGGATCAGAACCCGCATCCCGTTGGGGAGGGTTTCCTCTGCGACCTTTCGCTCCAGCTCCTCCATGGCAGCCGGGGATACAGCCCCCCAGGACAGGCCGGCAGCCAGCGTGAGGGCGGCCGCTACCACCCTTCTGCGGCCGGAGATAAAGGCCTGCGGTGACATCGCGTTTACTATGGCGCACCACCTCGCAGCTGTCAATCGGATCGCCGCGAGAGGAGTTTCCCCATTTGTTATATGGTGGTCAGGGCTCGCCGGGGGTCCTCCCTAGTTATCTCGTACGTGCCGGCGTGAACAGAAAGCGGAGGTAACACTTGATACCTTTCCCCCCTTCGATACGAGAAAATCCTTTCCCCGCTAGGTGTTGCTTTTCCATACCACTGTAGCGCTATCACAGTAATTATACTGCATTCAGAGCATTTTTTTTCCTTCCCTCCACCTCTCACACGGATTTCCCGCTTGACCTTTGAGGGCCGTTTTCTTAGCATGAAAAAGTATATGCCGTTACGATGCTATGATAAGCGGCGATGCAGCGACGAGGGATCTGAAAGTTTAAAGATTCCTCGACTCCGCTCGGAATGACAGGTACGGGGAAATACACTGATGGGCATACGCAAAGCGGTGTTCCCGGTGGCCGGGCTCGGCACCAG
>JAUVQV010000198.1 GCA_030597995.1 Candidatus Rokuibacteriota bacterium | reverse complement strand
GATTCCTCCCCCAGCCGGAGGCTGAGAGCCAGGACCCTTTTCACATGGTCGAAACCGTGACTTCCGCGCCCCCCGGCCATTTGCCTCCGCGCTTCCCGGCGGACTCTCCGAACCAAGTCCTTATCCACTGCGATGCGCGAACCGTGTGGGCCCCCAGGTTACTCGGGGGGACGCCCGGAGGAAGGCTCGGCGCGTGAGATAAGCCAATGGACAATACCGAGTGAGAGGATGGCAGCCAGAATAAAGTATTGCTTTTCTGCCGATCCGTGTTGCAGGGAAGTGATCAACATCTCCCGGATGAAGGCCACCATGGCGACGCCCAGAAAGATCTGAATCTTGAATTTTCCACCCCGGAGTTGTCGGATCTCGTTTTCCATGAGCTCCACCATGACCCAGATGACCAGCAGGGAACCGAGAGCGCCGAGCACCCCGGCGGCGGTGCGCTTACGAAAGAGCGAAATCACGTCTCCCACGAAGAGGCCCACGACGGCGAGGGAGATCCCCATGAGGGCCAAGACCAAGACCAGCTTCAGGGCGAAGGAAAAGCGCTCCGAAAAGCGCAGGAGGGCTTCGTCGAAGCGATGGGAGAGAAATACCTTCCGCAGCTCGGCCTCCCGGTAGGAGCTGGTCATAATGTCCAGATTGATGTCGAGGATTTTGTCCAGGGAGCTTGTCAGCTCCTGCCGCCCGGCTGGGTCGGCGAGGTTTTTTTCAATTATCTCCCGGCCCAGGTGACGGATCAGGCTCATACCGGCATTCACGTAGTGGCCGCTGAGGCCGATGCGCACGTGCGTGGCGCCGATACGCTGCAGGTTGAGAAAGTACAACTGGTCATAGCGCCCCTGAAAAAGTTCCGCGAACCACTGGCCGATGGCCGCCCGGTGTCTCTTGCGGACGGCCTCGTCCTTTTGGACGTAGGAGGCGATCTCCGGCGTAGCGGTTATGAATCGGTAAAACTCGTCACCGACGTGCAGTTTTTCGACCTCCATCCACGGCTTGAGACGGAGGAGGTTTTTCTCGTCGATTTCGGTAAAGAAATAGTGCTCTTTTATTTTCTGCGCGGATTCCATATCGGAGATCCTTTCCCCTCCATCACGCGAATTTCGTGGGGGGAGTTAGACTTCACCCTCCGTAGCGCCTCATACTTTATTCGAGGAAATACGTTTTGACAACACAATTCCTGGGATTCTCCCCCCCCCTCCCCGGACAAGCTCATCCCGACAGGTTCTGCGCCATTTCCACCGCGAGGTGGGCGAGGTCCGGCCGGTTTGCGAGAAGATAGAACTGCGCCCGGGACCGGAAGAGGCGGGCCATGTCCTGGCGCCACCGGTAGAGTGACACCTCTCTCCAGAGTGGGATCGAGAGGCCTCTTTGGCCCATGCCGCCATCGGTAAGGATCGAGGCCACCGCAGTCCTCAACTCCGCTTCGAGATCCACGCGGTATTTTTCCGTCAGGGGGCGGTGTTCCGGGGCGTCCCTGACCAGCACCGCCGCGGTCCCGTCGTAGAACACCAGCGTCCAGCGGGGATGCTGGAGTAACGTCCCCACCAGCCTCGGAGGGGCAATGACCGGGACCAGGCGGAGAAAGACGGTGGCGATCCCGCGACTCTCCGCGAACTGCTCCCACCATTCGGGGGTGAGGCGGAGTCGGTGGTATTCAGCTTCGGTGCGGGGATCGATCAGGTTCCCGTTGATGAACACCCGGCGGGGGGAAATTGCCCAGTTGAGGTAGCTCCCGCTGTTGAAGTTGTTGAAAATGGGATCGGGGAGGTTGTTGTCCAGAAGGAAGCGGGCCGCCCGGTGCGGCCAGAGGAAGGGGGAGGCGGAAACCGAAAGCGGCTCATAGGGCACTGGGAAGGGCATCAGGAAGGTCACCCCGGTGATCTTGTTCAGGGTGAGAGTGATCAGGACACAGGCCCCGGCCACCACGGCCGCGCGCTCTCCCCAGGCGCCGGGGGAACGGAACCGGTGCGCCAAGGCGGAATCGAGGTTCCCGGCCACGATTGGTACCGCCAGGAGGGAGAAGAAGAAGATGTGGCGCTCCGCCGAGAGAGAGACCAGAACCATCCCGGCGAAAGTGAAGAGATGAGCCAGATTCACCCGTTTTCTGTTGGCCAAGAAGCTCAAGGCCCCTAAAGCCAGGGCCCAGAGGTGCCAGGTGAGAAAAGAAGGATGCCCTTCTCGCATGAGGGCATGAAAAGTCGGCAAGGCCTCCGGAATGGGGAGCAGGAAGTCACTGGGGAAAAAGAAGAGAAAAGGCTCCAGAAGGGCCCGAAAGTGATTGGGGTTGGCCAGCGTGGCGAGAAGCATGCCCCCGAACAGGAGAGGATAGGCGAGCGGCCGGCGGCTTCCGGCGCCGGTGGTCCAGCCCCGTGGAATGGGCAGGGCCCGGCCGGCCAGGTCGGCGGCGGCATAGGCGGCCACCAGCGCCAGACCGAGGACGGAACTCCATTGCAGATTGGTCCAGATCACCTGCAACGCCAGAATCACCAGAATCCTGGTCCTGGTGAGGGGTCGTGAGAGGGCAATCCAGATGCCGGCCAGGGCCAGCCCTCCGGCGACCTCCGGCCGGATCAGGAAGCGGCCGCTGCCGGAGGCGAAGGCCACGAGCAGATAGGCGATTGAGGGGTAAAAGTTCCGTCGCGTCAGGGACAGAAAAAAGAGAGAGAGGTACGCGGAGACGATCAGGAAGCTCTTGACCGCCACGAGCCCCTCGATCCCCGCCACCCGGTAGAGGGGGTAGAGGATGGCCTGGTAGAGCCATTCGTGATAATAAGGGGGCGCCTCCTCGGGGGAGCTGTAAAGGAAGTGATCCATCTGGGGATATTCGCCGCTGGTCCATAATTGACGGCCGAAGGAGAGATGGTACCAGACGTCCGGGTCGTCCGGGCGGGTGATCGGGAAAAGAATGACAAATACCAGGAGGAGGGCCAAAAGGACGGCGCGCGGCAGGTCTCTCTCGCGCACCATCATTTCTGCTTCATCCACCTCCAGGAGATTGAAATTACACCGTTTATGATATGATTCGTCAGGTTTGTCAACCCGGACCTTTGCGAGGGGTTCCCCCATTTGTTATTCGGTGGTCATGGCTCGCCGGGGGTGCTCCCTGGTGCTCTCGGCGAAAGAGGTCGGACCCCACTTCAACTCCCGTCCGCTCGAAGGCGCAAACTCGGCCTGCGGTCTCAGACACGCGCCCTTCGGCCACTGTGTGGCCCGCTTCCGCTCGTTGAGTGGGGTACCCCCGACCTCTTTCG
>JAUVQV010000205.1 GCA_030597995.1 Candidatus Rokuibacteriota bacterium | reverse complement strand
GGACATCGAGATCAATCAGGCCATGGGTCGTCATGGCGCCTCTTTGATCGATGACGGTGACGTGGTGTTGACCCATTGCAACGCTGGGGCATTGGCGACCGCCGGATACGGAACTGCCCTCGGGATCATTCGCGCCGCCCGGGAGTCGGGGAAGAAAGTCTCCGTTCTCGCCGATGAGACCCGTCCCCGCTGCCAGGGGGCGAAACTTACCGCCTGGGAGCTCTCACGGGAAAAGATCCCGGTCACGGTTATCGCCGATACCGCCGCCGGCTTTTTCATGCGACGCCGCGTGGTGAAGAAGGTGGTCGTCGGCGCGGACCGCATCGCCGCCAACGGTGACGTCGCCAACAAGATCGGCACCTACCAGGTCGCGGTGCTGGCCCGCGAAAACAAGATCCCCTTCTACGTCGCCGCGCCCTCCAGCACTTTCGACCTCTCCCTGAGGTCCGGGGACGATATCCCCATCGAGGAGCGGGAGGCCTCCGAGGTCACCCACCTTGAGGGTCGCCGTCTCACTCCCATGGGGGTGCGTGCTCACAACCCTGCCTTCGACGTCACCCCGGCGCGGTACGTCAACGCCATTATCACCGAGCGGGGGATCATCACCAGGCCCCTCCGGCGAAACATCTCACGGCTCTTGTCGCGGCGGGGCTGACCCCGGCGAAGGAAAGTATGGGCGGCCGCTCCGGCAGGGTTACCTTGCGGCAGATAGTCGTCCGGCGGTGGCCGGAGATCACGCTCTTCTTTCTTCTGCTCGCATTGGCGTTCTTTTCCCCGCTCTCTCTTCTGGGGTGGCGGTGGTGGTTCGCCGTGTGGCTGGCCGGGCTCGCGGCGGTCACGGTGAAGGCGGTGCACGCCGCGGTTGTTGGGAGGGAGTTGGGTTCAAGACCCGCCATCCTGGTGGCTCTCTCGGTGATCCTGTTCATAAACGGGTTGGGATCGATGACGGGCGGAATCCGGTCTCCCTGGTGGCCGGCGTATCTGGTCCTGATGGCGGTGGTGGCCGCCCGGTTTGAGCGCTGGTGGCATCAGGCCCTCTTTGTGGCGGCAATCTCCGGGCTGGAGGGCTGGCAGATCATCTGGCGCTCCGCACCGGAGACCCTCGCGACGGAATTCTCCCGCCTCGGAGTGGGGGCGGCACTGATTCTCTCTCTTCTGGTTGCGGTCCGCGTCCTCTACGGCCGGGAACAGTGGCGGCTCCGCGAGACCCTGGAGGAGCACCGCCGACTGCGGAGCGAGGCGGAGGAACTGGAGTTGATGGAAGAATATCGCCGGGAACCGGAGCCGGAGAGCATCTCCCCCAAGGGGCGGGAGACCCGCTGGATGAGCAACGTAGTGGATCTCAAGCGCGATCTGGGCCGGCTCCTCAATCTTGCCCGCCGGGCCCTGGGCGCTCAGACCGTCGCTCTCTTCCAGCTCCGCGAGGCCAGGGACCGGCTCACCCTCTGGCACGCAGCCATAAGCGGGCCGGCGGTCAATCCCGAGATAGATATCCGGAACGGGGAGGGAGTGATCGGGGGCGTGGCGAAGATCAGGGGGCCCGTCCTTTTGACAGACCTCGAGCCGGGGGATGTGAGGACCGGCTATTATCTGGAGGAGCCCCGGGTCCGCTCCCTGATAGCCGTCCCGGTGAATGAAGAGAGTGTCCTCCGCGGGGTGCTCGTCGCTGACAGCCCGGAGGCCGAAGCCTTCGGGAAGGCGGAGCAGGAACTCCTGGAAGGATTCTCCCAGGAGGTCACCGTGATCCTGGAGAACCAACGAGTGAAGCTGCGACGGGAGAAGAAGAGTGAGCAGCGTGACACCCTGCGCCTTTTGAGCGATGCCCTCAGCTCCACCTTGAAGGTAGACGTGATGCTCAACAAAATGGTGGAGCTGACCGGTGAGGTGCTGCCCTTCGAGCACTGCGCGGTTTTTCTGACCGACCCCGAGCGCCGCCGCCTCGTACTCCGGGTACAGCGAGGAGACCTTTTCGAGGAGAAAAAAGAGGTCACCCTTGCCCTGGATCAGGGATTGATCGGACGCATTGCCAGCCAGCGCAACCCTTTTATTTTTTCCGATCTTCAGGAACGAAAAAGAAAGACCGAACTTGTGCCCGGCTACCGGTGCAGGGTCCGGGTGCGATCTTTCGTAGGGGTCCCCATTCCTCTCGAGGATGAGCAGGTGGGGGTTTACTTCCTCACTTCCACCAAGCCGAGGTGTTTCGATTCCCGGGACCAGGAGACCCTCACCTTGTTGGCCAATCAGGCGGCGGTGCTGATCTCAAACGCCTTCCTCCACCAGCGGGTGGAAAAAATGGCCGTCACCGACGGCTTGACCGGCCTCAATAACCACCGCCATTTTCAGGAACGGCTCACCGACGAACTGGAGCGAACCAACCGCCACGGCGAGCCGCTGACCTTGCTGATTCTGGACATCGACCACTTCAAGAAAATTAACGATTCCTACGGCCACCCCTTTGGAGATAAGGTCCTCCACACGATTGCCCAGCATCTTTTCCGCCTCACCCGAAAGAACGACTACGTCGCCCGCAACGGCGGGGAGGAGTTCGCAATCATTATGGTCAACACCGACCGCCGCGGCTGTCGGACCATGGCTCAGAGAATCCTCAAAACCATTCGGAGCATGAAGTTCTCGCACGAGGGAATCCTTTTTCCGGTCGGGGTCAGTATCGGTGCGGCCGTCTTTCCGGATGACGGCCGCACCCGGGAGGAGCTTATCCAGAGGGCGGACCAGGCCCTCTATTACGCCAAAGAGTCGGGAAGAGACCAGTATAAGGCCTATCACGACATCTGAGAATGGACCAGAAAACACTGAATATCACAGCGGTCAGGGTATATCCCTTCGACACCAGAGAGACGGGAGGGAAAACGGTGGCGTACGCCGAAATAGAAATCGACGGGAGTTTACTCCTTCGGGGCCTGCGGGTCATCGAGTCCGAGGCCCGGGGGCTATTTGTCAGTTTTCCGTCCCAGAGGGCCAGCCGGGACAACTTCGTGGATCTGATTGTCCCCACACACCGTGAGGCCCACAAGGCGGTGCGGGAGGCGGTGATCCAGGAATACAAGAGGACGACCGGCTGGGAGCCGGCTCGGAAGAAAGGAGAGGAAAAGGAGGAGAAGCCGAAGCAATGATCCTGGTAGGGACCAGCGGATTTTCCTATCCGGACTGGGCG
>JAUVQV010000075.1 GCA_030597995.1 Candidatus Rokuibacteriota bacterium | reverse complement strand
GCCGCCGGGAAAATCCCCCTCTTTGTCGGCGGCACCGGCCTGTACTTGAAAGCGGTGCTGGAAGGACTCTGCCCAGCGCCGGAAGCCAATCCCGATCTACGGGAGTGGCTGACGCGGGTGGCCGGTTTCGTGTCCCCGGTGCAAGACGATCCCGAGAGGGGAAAACCGGTGACGGGGCTGCACGAACTCCTCCAGCGGATCGATCCGGCCGCCGCGGGGCGCCTCCATCCCAATGACCGTTACCGGCTCCTCCGCGCCCTCGAGGTATACTATCTTGGCGGCGAGACCCTCTCCTCCCTCCAGGCCCGCCACCGCTTCGCCGAGCATCGCTTCCGCACCGTGACCTTCGGCCTGAATCCCGGCCGCGTGGAACTCGACAATCGCATTCGGCGGCGGCTCGACGAAATGCTCCAGAAGGGATTTCTCCATGAGGTGTCCCGGATTCTCGACCAGGCGTACTCACCCCGCCTTCCGGCCTTGCGGGCAGTGGGATATCCGCAGCTGATCGCTCACCTGCGGGGCGAGTACAGCCTCGATTCGGCTCGGGAAAATATCCTGAAGGCCACCCGGCAGTACGCCAAAAGACAGATGACGTGGTTCGGCGCCGTTCCCGGCATCATATGGCTGAATTCCGATCCGGGCAGGAGGCCGTTTTCACTCGCACAGGAAATTCTGGATACACTCCGCCGGACGAGGATACCCTGACGGAGAACATTCACACCCACAGTAAATTGCCCCGCTCTGAAGAACGGGGCTTTCAACCCCAAGAGCGTCAAATCTCCCCCGGCCCCTCTTTACTAAAGAGGGGAACCAAAGACTTCCCCCTTTGAAAAATGGGGATTTGAGAACATGGGAACTCCAGCTAAAAAGAGTTTGACACCCTTCGGAGGGGACCATACTATATACCTAAGTGTTATATATACCCTGGCAGGTTTAGTCAGGGCAACCAACGAGGTTAAGGAGGGGTTCATTATGAAAAATCAGCTCCATCGAACGTTGGCAGTCTTCCTGATCCCGCTCTTTCTTCTCGCCGCTTCCTGTGCCATGACCCAGCCGTCGGCCACAGTTACCAGCGGCGGCGGTCCCGGCATCGCCCAGGCGCAGGCCATGCCTTACGATGGTCCCCAGGCCCGAATCGCGGTTACCAAGTTCACTGACAAGTCTGCCAAGGGCTACTACCGGATCGGCGATGGGATGTCCGAAATGCTTTCTACCGCCCTGTTTCACAGCAACCGCTTCATCGTTCTCGAGAGAGAGCAGCTCGGTGAGGTCTTGAAAGAGCAGGACCTGGCGACTGCCGGTCGCATCAAGAAGGGTACCGGGGCACCCACGGGAGAGATCGAAGGGGCGGAGCTTCTGATCACCGGCGCGGTCACGGAATTCGAGCCGAACGCGGGCGGTGTCGGGGGAGGGCTGATAATAGGAGGCCTGCCCCTGGGAATCGGTGGGGGCATGAAAAGAGCCCATATCGCCATTGACGTGAGAGTGATCGACGCCAAGACCTCGCGGATCCTGGCCGCCACCAGCGTGGAAGGCAAAGCCACTGATATCGGCGGATTGGGCGCAATCGGGCTGGGTCCGCTCGGAATCGGTCTCGGGGCTTACGCCAAGACCCCGATGGAAAAGGCTATTCGAGTTACCATCCAGAAAGCGGTTGAATTTATCGCCAGCCAAACCCCGGCCCAATACTATCGCCACTAGCACATCCTGGGGCATACAGTAAGAACCGTGCCGGGCAGTACCCGCAAGAGGATGTCCCTGCTTGCGGCTGCGCTGTGGCTGGCTTTCACGGCCCCGCCGTCATCCGCTGTGCGGACGGCCACCGCTGCAGACACCATCACGCTGAACGCGACGGAGCGCGTTCCAATCCTCGACGGACGTCACGACCAGGCCTTCAATCAAGCCCTGGAGGGGGCATTTCGGAAAATCCTGGTTTCAGGGCTCCAAAAAGCAGTTCCGGAGCCACGGAGGCCTCAGGACTTCAAAACCTGGCAGAGAACAATCCTCCCCCGCGCCTCGGACTTCATTTTTACCTACCGCATCCTTTCTCAGGAGGAACAGGGCGGGCTCCTGACCCTGACCCTTCAGGCCGAGGTCTACCGCGACAAGCTGGCCCGGGCTGCCGGCTCAGCCCGTAACCTCACCCCCGCTCTCCCGGTCAGGATCTTGATTCTAAAAGAAACCTTAGCCCTGTCCGGCACTTCCCGGGAAGGAGAGATCGATGCCGGCCGACTTGCCGCCACCAGCCTGGAGAGGGGCCTTGCCCGGCTCGGAGCGATAATAATTTCCGCCCCCGACCGGGCACCCTGGGAACGAATCGACGGCCGCGCCTCGGAAGAGAACAAAGTCTCCCTCGCCGCCGCCGAGGGAGAGAGACTGGGGGCGGACCTGGTTCTGCTCGGCCAGGTGACCCGGATATCACCAGCCGTCCTCTCCCTTTCAGTGCAGCTGATTTCAGTCCACTCCGAGGCCACCCTGGCATCCATTCAGGAGCAGGTAGAACTTCACACCGGCACCCGCCCGGATGAAATTTTCAACTTGCCAGCGCGGAGTGCAATACGTAAAATCACACCTAAGTTGATGCGTTTTGGATCCTCTCCCGGCACTGACAGGTTGACACCATGAAAGCAACCGTGGCCACACCGATGATCAGGTTGTTTTTCCTGATCCTGACGACCTTTTCGCTGGGGGCCTCACTGTTGCTCTCAAGCGGCTGCCGGCAGGCGGTTATTCTCCTCGACAGCCCGCAATATCATTACCGAACCGGCTTGAAGTTCCTGGAAACCGGAAAATTCAGCCAGGCTGAATCGGAGTTCCTCACCGCGCTTCGCCTCGACCGGAACTACGCACCCGCGGAGGTGGGGTTGGGCCTGGTCTTCGGCAGCCGAGGGGAGACGGCCGCCGCCTTGGAGCATATACGCCGGGCCAAGAAACTCTTTGAGCAGGAGACCGCCTCCGGCCAATGAGTCTGCCGAACATTCTCACCGGTCTCCGTATTCTCCTGATTCCTCTTTTTATCAGCCTCCTGATATACCAGCATTACCTGTCGGCAGTGCTGGTCTTCTGTCTGGCCGCGGTAACCGATTTCCTGGACGGCCTGGCAGCTCGACTGACCGACCAGAACACGAGCATCGGCGGCTTCCTCGATCCAATTGCCGACAAACTTCTTGCGGTAACGTCTTTCGTCACCCTGGCGATTCTGGGGCCGATCCCAATCTGGTTTGCGGTGATCGTAATCAGCCGGGACGTCATTATCTCCATCGGAACACTGATCCTCTATATAAGCATCGGACCGGTGGATATAAGCCCCAAACGGCTTGGCAAAGTCACCACCTTCCTCCAGTTCTTCACTATCCTGATCACCCTGATCGTTCTCATTACCGGGAGCGGGTGGATCTACTGGCGTACGACCCTCTTTCTGACCGTGTTCTTTACCGTCCTTTCCGGACTGCAATATCTCCGCCGCGGCCTGAGTTACATGGGAGAGAACGGCAAAGAGGAGATCAATCAAGGGCAGTAGAGTCCGCCCCTCGGTCCAGAGTGCCGACCAGTTGGGAGATGTGAGTCAGGCCGGCCCCCCGGAGGTAAGCGGCAACACCCTCGATGATCTCCTTCCAGCGGTCCGGATAGACGAAGTTCACCGTGCCCAACTGGACGGCGCACGCGCCGGCGATGATGAACTCCAGGGCATCCCTGGCGGTCGAGATCCCGCCCACTCCGACGACGGGCACCGCCATGGCCTGACTGACCTGCCACACCATCCGCACGGCCACCGGGCGAATCGCCGGCCCCGAGAGACCGCCGGTCACAGTGGCGAGAGACGGGCGTCGTGTTTTTATGTCAACCGACATCCCCTGCAAAGTATTAATCAGGGTCAGGGCGTCGGCCCCGGCTTCCACCGCCGCCCGAGCGATTACCCGGACATCAGTGACATTGGGGGTGAGCTTCACAAGGAGGAGCTTTCCGGTCGCCCTCCGAACGGCCGCTACGACGCGATGAGTCTCCCGGGGGTCCTGACCGAACAAAAGGCCGCCTCGCCTCACGTTTGGACAGGAGATGTTCACTTCCAGGCCGTGTACCCCGTCGGCTCCGTCCAGCACACCGGCCAGCCGACGATAGTCTTCCAGCCGGTCGCCGAAGAAGTTCACAATCACCCGCGCCCCGAACTCCCGGAGACGGGGAAGTTTCAACCCCAGGAAGGCCTTCACGCCGATGTTCTCCAGGCCAATAGAGTTCAGCATCCCGGAAGGGGTCTCGACCACCCGGGGTGGAGGATTCCCGGGGGCGGGCTCGAGGCTCAGTCCCTTGACCACTACCGCCCCAATCCTTGAAAGATCCACCGTGGGCCGCATCTCCACCCCGTACCCGCAGGTCCCGGAAGCCAGCATCACTGGGTTGGGAAGCTCCATCGTCCCCAGGCGGACGGAGAGGTCCGGCGTCATCACCACCCTAGTTCCTCGGTCCGGAAAACCGGGCCCTCGGCGCACGCCAGCCGGTAGCCGGATTGGGATCGAACCGCGCAGCCGAGACAAATCCCTTGCCCGCAGGCCATCAGAGCATCTATCGAGACTTCGGCTCGGACCTGAAAGCGGTCGGCCAGGCCGGCGACCATCCGCAGCATCCCTTCCGGGCCGCAGGCTGAGATCACCACCCGCCGGCGATGGGGCCGGGTAATTTCCCCCAGGCGCCGCTCCAGGAGGTCGGTCGCCAGACCTTTGTGCCCTCGGCTCCCGTCCTCGGTGGCCAGCTCCGGTGTGAAGCCCATTCTCGACAGCTCCCGGGTTTTGAGAACATGAGCCGAAATTCTACCCCCGATAATAACCCGGCAACCGCGGCCTTCGGACTTCAATCTGCGGGCGAGGTAAAAGAGGGGGGCAATCCCGCGCCCTCCCGCAACCAGCCAGTGTTCTCTTCCCTCCAGGGCAAACCCCCTCCCCAGAGGGCCGAGCACGTCCAGCGTCCCGCCTGGAGTCAGTGCGGCCAGGTCCCGGGTGGTCGGGCCCACAACCTGGTACAGAAGAAAAATGGAGGCCCCTTGTTTTCTCTCCCTGAAATCGTGAATCCCCAACGGCCGTCGCCAGAGAGGGTCGGTCGCGGCCCGTACCCGGACCATGACAAACTGCCCCGGCTCCGGTCGGCCCAGGAAGAGAGGCCAGTCGGTTTCCATCTGCCAGTACTCCGGCGAAAGCTGCCGGTTCGCTTTTATGTCAACCTTCACTCGACGGAACCCATGGAATTTTCCGGGCGTTTCACTTTTTCTCCGCCCGAAGATGAGTGCGCCAGTCTCGCCTCACGCTGTTGAAAAATCTCAGACTCTGCTCCATCCGGTAGTCGGGATAGGTCCATTCCAGAGGCCGAAAACCGTCATCCTGGAAAATCAGGGTCACTTCAGCGTAAATCCCGTCCTTGAGGTAGATCCGGTGCGAGTACCCCTTGGTGGTCGCCAGGACCAGGTTCGAAAGGGTGAGCAGGCCGGGATCGAGGTTGACGCCTCTCTTCACTTCACCCTTATCCCGCCCGGCAAGGACTCTCTCGAGGGCGTTCGTCGAAGTCTTGGCGCCGGCGAGCTCCTCCTGGGGCACCGGCTCCCGGAAGGAGCAAAAGAGCCGCACCAAGTGCGAACCCATTTCGGCCCGGTAGTAGTCGGTGCAATCGAACGGGAAAATAAGTACTTTCGGGTCCAAAGGACCATACAATTCCAACAGTTTCTCCACCGCTCGCTCCCACAGAGGGCGCTCGCGGTAAAGTGCT
>JAUVQV010000189.1 GCA_030597995.1 Candidatus Rokuibacteriota bacterium | reverse complement strand
TACCCCACTCAGCGAGCGGGAGCGGGCCACGAAGTGGCCGAAGGCGCGTGTCTGAGGCCGCAAGGCCGAGTTTGCGCCTTCGAGCGGACGGGAGTTGAAGTAGGGTCCGACCTCTTTCGCCGAGAGCACCAGGGAGCACCCCCGGCGAGTCCTGACCACCGAATAAAAAAAGAGGAAGCTCCTCATCTTTGACACGTTGACAGAAATCGGTGCCGGTGGCACAGTAGGAAGAGAACCAAGGAATACTGTGCACACCATCTCCTCTGCCGCCCGACCGGTTTTCCAGGATCGCATTCATGGATAAACTTTACGCTGACATAGTACTTTTACTCGCCAGTCCCGGACCCCTGCAATTCTCCGTCCCCGTGAAAATCCGCGAAGAGATACTTCCCGGCCACCGGGTCCGAGTCCCTCTTCGAAACCGCAGCGCAGTGGGATACGTGGCGGGTTTCTCGGATGCTCCCAGAGTCAAGGGTATAAAACCGGTGGAGAAAATCCTGGATCCGGAGCCGCAGCTCCCGGAGGAGCTCCTCCAGCTCCTGCTCTGGGTCGCTGAACACTATCTTGCTCCACCGGGGTTGGTCTTTCGAGCCGCCCTGCCACGGGCCATCCATCTCGAGGGGACCAGCCGGGCTACAGCCCGGGACAAAACCTCCAGCCATTTCTCCCTCAACCTGGCGCCCCACCAACTGCGCGCCGTTCTTCCCGACCTCGAGAGACGCTCTCCCGCCCAGGCCGCTATCCTGAGACTGATGGCCGAGGAGCGGGGCAGCGCGCCGGCGTCATCTTTTTCCCGCTCGGCACTGCGCTCTCTCATCAATAAAGGATGGATCAGGACCTTCTCGCGCCCGGTTCGGCGGGGCCTGATTCAATCCCCGTCTCCCACCGCGATGATGCCAGCCCTCACACCACCCCAGGCGGAAGCCCTCAAGAAGATTCGGCATGCCCTCACACGCCGAGAGTTCGCCCCGTTTCTCCTCCACGGGGTGACGGGCAGCGGAAAAACCGAGGTCTATACACGCGCGGTACAGGAACTCCCTCCCGACCGTCAGGCGATTGTTCTGGTTCCGGAGGTCTCCCTGACCGTTCAAGTGATTCGCCACTTCCAGGAGCGGCTGTCTCTCCCACTGGCGGTGTGGCACCACCAGCTCGCCGAGGGGGAAAAACATGACCTGTGGAAATTGATGCGCCGGGGAGAGGTCCGGGTGGTAATCGGCGCCCGCTCCGCGGTGTTTTCACCACTGCCCAGGCTCGGGCTGCTCATAATAGACGAGGAACAGGAGGGCTCTTTCAAACAAGAAAATGTCCCCTGCTATCACGCCCGCGAGGTGGCCCTGCAACGCGCCGCCCTGAGTGGTGCAACGATTATTATGGGGTCGGCCACACCCTGCCTGGAGAGCTATCACCGAGCCGTACGCGGGGAGTTCACTCTCCTGACACTGCCGGAGCGTTTCGGTGGCCGTCCTCTCCCGGAAGTGGAACTCCTCGACCTCAAGGAGCCTCGTGACTCTCCCGGGGCCTCTACGCGCACGAGGGGCAGGGCAAAGAAACCCTCCCTCTTTTCAGAGTCCCTTATCACCGCCGCGGCCGAAGAACTCCAAGCCGGCAACCAGGTCTTGTTTTTCCTGAACCGTCGCGGGTACGCCCCCTTTACCCATTGCCGAGAGTGCGGGTGGGCCATGAAATGCCCCAATTGCCTGGTTTCGCTGGTCTTCCACGCCCAGGGCGGGATCCTGTTGTGTCATTACTGCGGTTACCGTATTCCCCCCCCGGAGTTATGCCCCTCCTGCGGCGGCACGGAGCTCCGTCTTTCCGGATCCGGGACCCAGCGCCTGGAGTCCGAAATACGGAAACTATTCCCCGATCACCGGGTCTCCCGCCTGGACCGGGACACCGCGAGTCGAAAGGGAGCGGGAGGGGACCTTGCGACCGCGTTCGAGAGCGGCCAAACCGACATCCTGGTGGGAACTCAGCTCGCGGCCAAGGGTTGGAACTTCCCCCGACTGACGATGGTCGGGGTACTGAATCCCGACCTCAGCCTCAATCTCCCCGACTTCCGTGCTGCCGAAAGGACTTTCCAGCTCGTTTCCCAGGTTGCCGGCCGCGCCGGCCGCGGTGAAAAGCCGGGGAAGGTCCTGATCCAGACCTATCAGCCGGAGCACTATGCCCTGCAGGCTGCAGGGAATCACGATTACTGTGCCTTTTACCGCCAGGAGTTGGACTTCCGGCGTGAGCTCGATTTCCCTCCCTTTCACGACCTCGTCCTTTTAAGGGTCGAGGGACCAACTCTGGAACGTCTGGAAGAGCGCGCCGACGATATCTCCCGGCGGGTCCGCGATCTGCTTGATCACGAGATCCTGGCCGGTCGCTGTCGTGTCTTCGGCCCGGTCCCGGCTCCGCTTCAAAAGATAAAAAACCGTTTCCGTTATCAAATCCTCGTGAAAACACAGTCTTTGGAAGGGGTCATCGGCATCCTCCGAGGGACGATTGATGTGCTATACCGCCTCGCCGGAACCGCGCATTGCCGTCTCCTCATTGACGTCAACCCCGTCAGCTTAATGTAGTCCCACCGGATCGGCCGACACCGATCATGTCTAGCCCGGGCTATTCACGAGGATCTTTTTCGCCCTGGCTGCGTTGCACCCTCGTTCGCTTGTGCGGCGTACAGCAGTATGCCTCCGCGCTCACTCCGGCGACGCCTTGCCAGAACGAAAAATCTCTCTCGTGACTAACCCGGTTACGCCCGACAAAATACAGTCTTGCAGATTTATTATTGACACATAAGAAGGTGATCCATTAGCATGCCTCGGAACATGGGTCGCTCGCCTGGAAAACTGCTCCGCGCTTTCGGAGGCTGTTTCCGGCTCCTCAACCGCCGGGCATGGTGGGCTCTTTTTCTCATTGTCCTTTATTCTGCGGCCTTCACGGCCCTCTATCCCCGCCTTCGCGACTTCCTTTTCGGAGCGCCTCACACGGTCGGCACCCACAGGCTCCCGGGCTCGTCACTCTCCCATTCCCTTGACGCGGGAGAGGACCTGCGCACTGTTCCCGGAACCATCAAGGCGGGAACGGGATTTGCCGAAAACCTGATCCGGGCAGGCCTCCGCCGCGGACTCGTCCCGGAAGTGGCCGCCCATCTCTCTCCCTGGCTCGACTTTCGCAGCCTCCAGATCGGAGATCGATTTACCCTGGTCATGAACTCCTCAGGGGACCTCAAAAGCCTCACTTACGAGACCGGCCCCTCAGAGGCGATAGTCCTCACGGCCACTGCCGAGGGATGGGAAGCCGAGCGGACCCCCCTTCCCGTAACAACCCTCGTGAAGGAAGTCACGGGACGGATCGAATCCTCGCTCTTCGAGAGCCTGGAGCGTCTGGGAGAAAAGGATGCGCTCACCCTGGCTTTCGTAGATATCTTTGC
>JAUVQV010000074.1 GCA_030597995.1 Candidatus Rokuibacteriota bacterium | reverse complement strand
TTGCCGGTTCAAAGCTCCTCGAAGTTCGAGTTAATGGACAGCCTCTATAGCCTCCTTGTGGAGCACGCCCGCATGGGGAGGAATTCCCTGATCGTCATCGACGACGCCCAGAACCTCCCGCAGCGGACCCTGGAGCAGGTGCGGCTGATTTCGAATTTCGAGACCGCGAAGGAGAAGCTGGTTCAGATTCTGTTGGTTGGGCAGCCGGAACTGAACGAAAAACTCGACAGCCCGAAGTTTCGTCAGGTTCGGCAGCGTATTGCCGTCCGCCCTCATCTGACCACTATCTCCTCCAGGGAAACAAAAGAATCTATAGTGCACCGCCTCACCCTGGCTGGAGGCGATCCGGGCACAATCTCGTTCTCAGAAAGGGCCTTTAGAAATATACACCGATCAACTCGAGGCTATCCGCGCCTGGTCAACACCCTTTGTGACCGGGCCCTGGCAAATGCTTTCATGGCCAGGATGAGGGTGATTGACTCCGATATCATCCGGAGGGAGAGCCATGCCCTGCGTCTCCGGCCCCGCATCAGCACGCGGCTGACGGCCAGGCGGAAAGCCATCGGATGGAGTGTGGCGGCTTCTTTTGCCGTCCTGGTGGCAGCCGCAGTTCTCTGGAGCTGGCCACCTGCGCTTTCACCCGGCCAGAGACCGGCGGGGCCACAGGGCGAGAGCTGGCAAAAGACGATCCGAGGGGTGGAGCAATCGCTGTCGAGCCTCGAGATGCAGATCGCCGGGCTGCGGGAGAACCACAAAGCTGCGGCGCCTGCCGCCTCAAGAAACGAGGAACTGGAAGAAAATCTCGATTCCGCAAGGAGGGAGGCCGAGAACCTGCGTTCCCGGCTCCGGCAGAAGTGGGAGGAGCTGGAGACCCTTCGCATGAACCTCGAGGAAATCCAGAAGACGAAGACCGGTGGAGAAACCGCTCCCGAGGTGGCGGAAGAACTCTCCTTGCTCAAGCAACGTGAAGCCGGGCTGAAAACCGAAATGGAAAGCTTGAGGAACGAGAGCCAAGGCAAGGCCGAAGAGATCACGCGCCTGGAGAAAGACCTCGACATTCTGTGGTCCGAGCTGGCACGGATGGAACGCGAAAAAGAAGACCTGGTCATCGATCTCCAGGAGAGAGAGCAATTCCTGGCCTCACTTGACACCGGCCCCGAGGACAGTGAAATCGAAGCCGTCGTGGAAGAACTCAAAATAGAAAATGAGGCCTTGAAGCAGAACCAACAGGTAATGGAGAGCATCGCCAAGCAGACTATCGAGTCTCAGGGCAATGAAATCGCGCGGTTAACCAGCGTAACGGAACAACTCTCCAAGGCGTTGAAAAAACTGAGCCTGCGGGAAGCGGGTTCTTCCGACAGCTCGACCACGATGCTCGTCTCCCCTTGACGGGGCGCCGCGTTTCGTATAAAGATAGCCCGCAGGGTAATAAACCTAGGCGCTGCGGTATACTCACGGGGAAAGGCCGGCGCGTGAGCCAAGAGGAGTCCTATTCGTTCAGGGAGGCCCTGCTCCTATCCGGTCTGCAGGAGGCCCGGTTTCGCTACCTGGAAAAGGAGTTCGGCCCCTACCTCGGCATCAAGAGCGTCTTCTTCCTCCCTTCCCTCTACTCTGCCCGACAAGTCGCCCTTCTCCGCAAGATAGAAGCAGTGATCCGCCACAAAAGTTACTCTCCTGAGGCGGTGAAAAATAAAATTCAAAGCTACCTCGATACTTGCGAGAGAGGCATCTGGGTCGCGGCGGTGACCAGCGGCAAGGGGGGAGTAGGCAAGACAAGCATGGCGGTCAATGTCGCGGTCGCTCTCTCGCGCCTGGGGGTAAAACCGACCGTGGTG
This sequence comes from Candidatus Rokuibacteriota bacterium, assembly GCA_030597995.1. The sequence continues at coordinate 3,967 of JAUVQV010000074.1, read as the reverse complement.
GATGCCGATCTGGGGCTGGCAAATGCTCATCTCCTTCTCGGAGTGCTTCCGGAGAAAAGCCTCGACGACCTCATCCGCGGCACGGCCGGTCTGGAAGATATCCTCATGGATTCCGGTTACGGAATTTGCCTGGTGCCGGGCGGTTCGGGGATTTCGGCCCTGGCCGATCTCCCTGGCGAAGCGCGCGAAACCCTGGCCGCAGAAGTCCGGACACTCTATTATCACACCGACACGATAGTGATTGACACCGGCTCGGGGATTTCGGCCAACGTCATGAGGTTCCTCAATCTGGCGAACGAAATTGTGGTTGTCGCCACACCCAACATCGCCTCCCTGATAGATGCTCTGGGCGTGATCCGGACCGCGGCGGAAAGCGGGATTGAGGGGAGAATCAACGTCCTGGTAAATCGTTGCCGGGGCCAGGATGAGGGCCGTGAGGTTTTTTCAAAGCTCTCCAGGTCCGTTCTCCGCTTGACTGGAAGATCGCTGCGGTACCTGGGCTTCGTCCCCGAGGACCGGCATCTGGAAGAGTCCTTCCAGAGGGGAGTTCCGGTAACTTCCCTCTATGCCGCCTGCCGGGCGTCGTGTCAAATACGCTCCATCGCCCGGGCCCTGCTCGCCGGCCGGCAAACTTCCCAATCCAAAGATCAGGACAATATCTTGCAACTTTTTCGGGGGCTGGCCGGAGCCGGCTGACCTTTGAAGGGGACGACGCCATGTCAAAGATTTTGAATCTGCTTTCAGAACTCCAGTCCAGGTCAGCCAAAACCCTGGGGGATCCTTCAGTCTCCGCGGCGCCCCGTGCCGCCACCGGAACTCCACCTTCAGTAGGGTCCTCCTTCATGGGACATTACCGCTTGAAAGACAATCCCTTTGCCGATGCCGTCAACCTCGACTACTACTTCAGAACCTCCTCCCAGCAAGAGGCCTATCAGAAGATGTACCACAGTATTCATGACGGCATCTCCCTGGGGATGGTGACCGGCCCCTCCGGCAGCGGGAAGACCATCGTTTCCCAGTTGCTCCTCGAACACCTGGATCCCGGAACCTGCCGCACCATCCTGGTGCTGGTAACTCCGAGAATGGGCAAAACCGTACTTTTGCGCGAGATACTCCGGGAAACCGGCGCGGAATCCCTGCCGGCAAGAAGCCGGGACCTGCTGGAACTCCTCCATCGGGCAGTCATCGATTTACACCGGCAGGACAGAAGGCTGGTGATCCTCATCGACGAGGCCCACTTCCTGAGCCCGGAGGCCCTGCACATGCTCCGGACCATCAGTAACCTCGAAGTCCCCAAAAAGAAACTCTCCACTACCCTGCTCTTCGCCGAGGAAACATTTCGCCGCCGCCTCACGCATCCCAGCTACCGCTCTCTGTCCACCCGCATGTATCACCGGGCGTCGCTGGCTGCGATGTCCGAGGATGAAACCACCCAATACATCAATTTCCGGCTGATGGTAGCCGGAGGATCTCCGGATCTCCTGGATAAGGGAGCCCATCAGGCGATCTTTGCCAAGTCCGGAGGAATATGCCGGGAGGTCAACCGTCTCTGCTATCTAGCCCTGATGGAGGGCTTCCTGAAAAACCGGCCCGCCGTCACCGCGGATTTGGTGTCGGAACACTGAGCCCCGGTGAAACACCCGAACTCGCCCTCGAAAACAGCACCGGACCGGTCCTACCTCAAGACCACCCTCCGCCGGGGCCGGCTTCCGTCGGCGGTCACACCCCCGGGAACCGGTCAGCCCCCGGATCGGCGGAAGTCCAGTTCCGAAGGGGCTCGCGCGGCCCAGAAGTCCCTGATCGAGGAACTCCGTAAGGCCTCTGGGTAATCCGCCCTCCAAGGGAAACCCCGGGACCCTCGGGGAGCGGGCGGCCCTCCTCAGATTGGGGGATGTCCGGCCTTGCAGGCCTTGATTTTCTCGACCGGGAGCGATATTTTGTGTACAGGAGAAAAGGGACTCTAGGTATGGCCATCAGAAGGATCCTGACCTACCCCAACGGGGTGCTGACGGGGGCGGCGGCGGCGGTGGAGAGCTTCGGACCGGAGCTCCAACAGCTGATAGACGACATGTTCGAAACTATGTACGCCGCCCCGGGCGTCGGCCTGGCCGCCCCGCAGGTGGGTGTCTCTCAGAGAATAATGGTGATCGACCTCTCGACGACGACGGACCCGGCGCAGCGCCTGACCCTGATCAATCCCGAACTCGTCAGTTCAGAAGGCGCCTCCTGCATCGAGGAGGGGTGTCTCAGCCTCCCGGGGATCTCCGTCAAGGTCAGCAGGCCGCAAAAGATCACCGTTCAGGGTCTCGACCGCTCCGGCCGGCCGATCCGGGTCGAGGGCGAGGACCTGCTGGCACGGGCCCTGCATCACGAGATCGATCACATCAACGGCACCCTGATCCTCGACCGGCTCCACCCCGTGAAACGGGGGATGATCAAGAAAAAGATCAAGAAAACCCTCGAATCCCCGCGTTCTGCCTCCCGATGAAAGTCCTCTTTCTGGGGACTCCGGAGTTCGCCGTCCCCTCCCTGTCGTCCTTGGCAGCGCAGCATGAGGTCGCCCTCGTCGTAACCCGGCCCGACCGTCCCCGGGGGCGCGGCCGTCATCCCGGGCCGTCGGCGGTGAAATCTCTGTCGAACGCGCTGGGGCTTCCCTGTTGGCAACCTCCGGACTTATATTCCGATGCTGTCCTGCCGGGTCTGGCCGCCCGCGAGGCCGACATCATTGTAGTAGTGGCCTACGGCCTCAAACTTCCGGACCCGATTCTGACCCTCACGCCACATGGGGCGATCAATCTTCACCCCTCCCCGCTCCCCTCTTACCGAGGGGCGGCCCCGGCCAACTGGGCCATCATCAACGGCGAGCCGGAAACAGGGGTCACCACAATCCGCCTCACCTCCCGGATGGACGCCGGCCCGATCCTGCTGCAGAAGACGTTCCCCATCCTTTCCGGAGAGACCGCCGGGGAACTGCTTCGGCGACTTGCCGAAGAGGGAGCGGGCTTGGTGCTTGAAACCCTCAGAGGATTGGAAGGCGGAGCGATAGTACCCCGGCCGCAGGACGAGCGTCTGGCCAGCCGGGCCCCGAGGCTGGAAAAGAAGGACGGCCGGATAGACTGGCACTGCCCAGCCGGCCAGGTCACCAACCTGATCCACGGGGTAAATCCCTGGCCGGGGGCCTTTACCAAACTGAACGACTCGACTCTGAAAATATGGAGGGCCGAGGTGCGGGCCGGCACCGCGGCCGCACACCCTCCGCCCTCCGGTACGATCCTCACCGCCTCTCTCAATGATGGGCTGATCGTTGCTGCCGGCAAAGGCGAGGCGGTGTCTCTGAAAGAGATTCAGGCCGAAGGGAAAAAGCGCCTCAGTGGGAAAGAATTCCTCCTCGGCCATCCCCTCTCTGTCGGGGAGCGCTTCGAGTGAACCTCCGCTACCGAAAATCCTCTCATCCACCCTTTTCTGGAGGGGGGTGAGGGGGGATTATTTGCGGAGCAAGGCGGCTGCTTCCTTGGCGAAGTAGGTCAGGATGAGATCGGCGCCGGCGCGCTTGATCGAGGTGAGAATCTCAAGTACGATCCTTTCCTCATCGACCCAGCCTTTTGCCGCCGCGGCCTTGACCAGGGAGTACTCCCCGCTGACGTTGTACGCCGCCACCGGCAGATCGAACTCGGTCTTCACAAGAGAGATCACGTCCAGGTAGGAAAGAGCGGGTTTGACCATGATGATGTCCGCCCCTTCCTCGACGTCAAGCCGCACTTCGCGCGGGGCCTCCAGGGCGTTGGCAGGGTCCATCTGGTAGCCGCGCCGGTCACCGAACTGCGGGGTGGACTCGGCCGCCTCACGGAAGGGACCATAAAAGGCCGAGGCGTACTTGGCGGCGTAGGACATGATCGGCAGATTGGTGAAACCGTGCTCGTCAAGGAGGCGACGGATCGCTCCCACCCTCCCATCCATCATGTCGGAA
>JAUVQV010000055.1 GCA_030597995.1 Candidatus Rokuibacteriota bacterium | reverse complement strand
GGGCGGGAGGGTGGAGAAATGGGATGAGAGGAGCGCAATCAACTCCTTCGGAGGCCGTCCGCTGACGGCGGTGAGAATTACGTTTCCTCCGGAGAAGTACGCCCGCCGGAAGGCCAGAAGCTGGTCACGGGTGAGGGAGCGCAGCGATTCCTCGCCGCCCAGCACGGACCTGGAAAAGGGACCCGGGCCGTACAGCCTTTCGGCGAGCAGACGCGAGGCGAGGGAAGCGGGCTGGACCTCGCGGTAGGCGAGATAGTCCAGCATCAGGCCGCGAACCTTCTCCACTTCTTCCGGAGGGAAGGAGGCCTTCCGGATCAGTTCGGCCACCAGGGCGACCGCCTCCCCGGCCTTCTCTTCCAGGCACTCCAGGCGGACAAAGGAAAAGGCCCGCGAGGTGTAAAAATCCCCGAAAGGCACCCGGGGATTCCCGGCGGTCGAGAGCGAGGCCCCCAGTCGGCGCAGTTCCTCTGCGATTTCGCTCTTGGTGCGGCTTTCGGTGCCTCTCGTGAGCATCCGGTGCAGGAAATCGGCGATCCCCGCCTGTCCGGGGGGTTCGACGGCGGAGCGGTGGCGGGTCATCAGATGGAGGGCGAAGACCCCGGACCCCTCGCGCTGCTCGGCGACCACCGTGAGGCCGTTTTCCAACACGGTCCTCTCCCTCGGTGCCCCCTCAGCGCCGATTTTCTCTCCGGCGGCGGCGGGAACCGCCAGCAGGGCCGCGTACGGCTGCCCGGCGAGATAGGTCCGGACCGCCCGGCGTAGCTCCTCCGGCCCGAAGGGATCCCACCTCTTTTCCGAGAAGCCCTGACCCGGCACACCCGCCAGCACCCACGCGGCCTTGCCCATCAGATAGTAGTGAAGTTTTTCCCGGCCCATGATCTCACCCGCAACCAGGGAATCCCGGGCCGCCTCCACCCGGGTCGGCGCCAGACCTTCCTCGGCTGCGCGTTCGATCTCCGCCCGCAACGCGGTCCAGGCCGCATCGGGATCGGTCTCTCCCGGAAAGTCGGCCGTGATCACGAAGCGGGAAAACCCGGCGTTGATCGAAAGACCGGCACTCACCGAACGCGGGGTGAACCCTCTTTCCTCGAGCGCCCTCTGCAGCTCGCCGCCACGGCCCCCCAGGACTGCGGCCAGCAGATCCAGGGCCTCGGCCTGACGCTCCCTGGGGTCCGGGCCGTTGAATCCCACCTCCAGCCTCAGGTCCGGAAGTCCGGTCCGAAGGAGGTATTCCCTCTGCCCCCGCAGAGGCGGCGGCGGCTCGACCACTCCGGTGCCGGCCCCCGGCGCGGCGTTCCCGAAAGTCCGCTCGAAGACCGGTAGGGCCTCCTCGCCGGAGATCCCCCCCGCCGCCAGGAGCACCATGTTGTCCGGGCGGTAGGTACGGCGGTAGTAATTCAGAATTTCTTCCCGAGAGACCTCCCGGACCGTGCGCTCGCTGCCGAGTCCGCTCCTGGCGTACGAAGAACCTTCATAGAGGAGTGACTGGAACATTTCGCCGACCCGCGCGTCCGGCCGGCTTTGCGCGCGGCGAATCTCCTCGATCACCACTTCCCTGGCCTCTCTCACCGCCTGTTCCTCGATGACGGAACCAAAGAGCATGTCCGACAAAAGCTCCATCTGTTCCTCGAGGTGAGCGCGGTGGCCCACTATGAGGTACCCGGTGTAGTCGTCCCGGGTGAAGCCGTTCAGGTAGACACCCATTGCTTCCTTTTCCCGGGTGATGTCCTCCCGGTCCCGGGTGCGGGTTCCGGCGAACACCAAATGTTCCAGGAGGTGGGAATAACCGCTGTTGGAGGCGCGTTCAGAAGCATAGCCGGTCTTGACCAGCACCAGCATCCCCACCAGGGGCGTCGTCGGCCGTGGGAAGAGACGTACTTCCATCCCGTTGGAGAGGACGTGGTGGCCCGTGACGTCGATCCCCCCCGTAGAAGATCGAGCCGCGGGCGCTGAAAGAATCGCCAGCGACGCAGTCACCCCAAGAACCAAGGTCATTTTCCCATTCTCAGAGAGGTGCATTTTTCTGGAGCGCTCCGGATCAAAAGGTTATCGTTTCGGGGGCGGAAATACAACCGGAATGCGCTCAAAGACAAAATTTCAGCGGTTCAGGTTCCAGTCGTAATAGATGTATTCCAGGTGCAGCCGGCCGGTCTCATTCCGGAGCAGGCTCCTAGCCTTATCATCGACCAGGTAGTCGTAGAGAAAATCCAGGGTCCCGACCCGCCCGCCGAAATCATTCTCGTACCAGCGGAAGATCTCGGAGAGGAGGATCTTGTGCTCCTCGGGGATGACGATCACCTCCGAGGAGTTCACGAAACTCCTGGCGGCGTCCTCCAACTGGTCCGAGATGCGCTCCGGGTCGGAGTAATCGATCGGGGCGCAGGAGCGCGACCCGCAGACCAGGGCGAAGTGGACCCGCGGTTCCACCGGGTTGACGATCCACTCCTTCCGCGGATCTCTGGGGCCGAACGGTTTGAAGGGGCGAAACCAAGGACGGGTGTTGGCCCGCAGGATGCCGTGCTCGATATCGTCGGGTGAGAAATTCCGGTTCCCGATGGCGTACTTCACCCTGCTGAAAAATTCCGGGATCTCCTTGACGGACTCCCTCACGCCCAGGGCCACGATGCCGTCGACCACAATCGTGTTGTAGAGATTGACCCAGAAGGCGAGCTTTTCCCGGCGCCCCAGAAGCCGGGAGAGATCGAAGGAGCGGAGCCCATTCGTCAGGAGGCGATAGCCGCGGTACTCGGGGGACTCCCGGAGCCGGTCGTAATCCACCAGGCCGCGGGAGGTGTCGTAGAACAGATCACGCAGCCTCCTGATGGAGCGCATCAACTCCGCGGCGAGTTCTTCCGGGGCCACCTCCGGCTCCTCGCGCCCCTCGTTCAGGACGGTCTCCCCGGCAAGGGCTCCCTTGATCCGCCGGGCCACCCCCCCCTCCGGCCGCGGCCGCTCGTAAAACTCCTGGACCAGATCGATGAAGAGGGCCGCGGTCCACGCGAAGTCGTCGGTCCCGTAACCGGTCCCGTCAAAGGAGTCGAAGTACTCGTGAAAGCCGAAGCGGATCGGCAGCTGGAGCAGATCTTTCTGAAGGGAGTCGGCCTTCAAAGTGTAACCGTAGCGGCGCAGCCCCTGGGCCAGCATCCAGTTGATGTTGATCCACACCGGCCCGCGCCAGTAGTTGGAGCGGTCAAACCCCTCCTGCTGCGTGTCGTAATTCGGAATGGTGAAACAGTTTCCCTGGTGCAGGGCGCAGAATGACGCGGAGTTGAGGCGGCGGTAAATCATCTCCGCCTGCTCCACGGAGGCGGCGCCCGCAAAGAGGGGCAGAAAACCGGCCGCAGTATCTACCTCCAGCAACTCGCCGGAGACCAGATCATAGGCGTCAAAAATACCGTGCTCCCCGTGCCAGAGCTTTTCCCGGATGGCCCGGACACTCTTCTCCCTCCAAGCGCGCGGCTCTCCGGGGTCGATGCCGATCGCCTCTGCAATCCGCACCAGAGACTCGTTGGCCCGGCACAGGACGGAATTGAAGAGCGGGTCCTGGATAAGAAACGGACAGCTCTCCCGAATTTTTCCCTCGTCGTACCCGCAGCGGCGAAAGAAGTCGACGAGAAACACGTAGCGGTCGTAGTCCTCGTCGCTGGGGCGCATCCCGGGGTCGACCCCGTGCCCGAGGTCCCGCCGCCGGTTGGGCGGAAGAGACGCCTGGTCGACCCGCATCCGCTTCAACGGGCCGTCCCAGGTGGGGGAGTTGTCGATTCCGGATTCCCAGGGGTGCCGGATGTAGACCAGGCCCTCCCCCTCCGGGTCCCGCTCCCGGTAGAGGTAGGCGTGCAGGGCGAGGAGCTTCGGGTAGATGCGCCGCAAAAATGGAAGCGTGGACTGGGGTCGGCGGGCGTTCCGATACACCTTCTCCACGGCTATGGCGTGGACCGGCGGCATGGTGATGCCCGAAGTGAGCTTCCCCTCGGGGGCGTTCGGGGAAAGTTCGGTCTTCCAGAAATCGGGCTCAGGGAAATAGTGTCCCAGGGAGTTCGCGTTGAAGACGATTTGCGGCGCCATCCCGTTCTTCCACTGGGCCTCGAAGAGGGTTTCGATTTCCAGCATGGCCCGCGGGGTATCGTAGTGGGACCTGCCGATCGCGATGAAACCGGAGTCCCAGTTCCACTGATGCGGGTAGAGCGCGGGGGCGGGTTTGGTCGAGGATTCCAGCCAATTACCGTCCAGGATCTGCTTCGCCCGCGCCACGTAGTCGGCAAATAACCGGGACATGATTGAAATTTTACCATAATAAAGGTGTCAGGTCTTGACATTTGACATAACGAGGAGATAGTGCCAGGCCATTTATTAGAAATAAAAAATAACGGATCGATTGGCTCCTCATCGTCTCTTTTGCGCAGGGACACGGCCGCGGCTCCGGCTGTACCCACAGGTCTGCACGCAGATCACGATTCCCGGGGTCAGCGCCGGTTTTCCTGCAAGGATCCAGACGCTCTCTCCGATCACCCCGGCCGCGATCCGTCACCGCTCCCTTAAAAGCTGCCGGTCGTAGATGGCCTTCGAAATCACTTTTCGGAATAACGGTCAGGCACTCAGTAAGTCCGGAAAAGCCGCAGATCCGTTTGCATTAAGGATTTAGAGGCCCTCTTCAGTGCCGGAGCGGTGATTTCCAGCGGTAGTCGTTATATCGGTATGGGGGTATAGAGTAATGGCGTCCGCTTCTCCGTCCCTTTGCTTTTTAGATGAACAAGGAAGAAGACGTGTGCGCACAAGCCGGATTTGATTTTAATATTGTCCTTATTATTTAATTGGTTATTGCGATTACATCATGTACTATCTCATGTTTTCGGCCTTGCCGGGTCCATTCGAACAGACGCATGAAGCGGTGAGAAGCTCGCAGGGGATTGTTGAAAAGATAGTGTTGCAGGGTGCCCCGCCCCTACCCGGGAACTTCCTTTTCTCCGAGGCCGAAGTAATGGCCTATCTCGTGAATGAGAGTGAGACGTATTTCCTCTACCACCTTTTCCCGACTTTCGCAGGCCTCTAGGATCGGCCCGCGGTACAAAGTGATCCGGTCCGGGAGGGCGCTGTAGGCGGAGCCGCGCTCCGGGAGCGGAACACCATGATAGAGCCCGAAGAGCGTGTCCTCGGCCGGGTCGAGTCCGGCCGATGTCAGGTCCTCCGGAGAGGGGCAATTCTCCACCGTAATGGAAATGTTCTCCATCGCTCCGGCAAACTCCCCCGGAAGTCTGTCCAAGGCCTCACGGACCAGCTTTTCGAACTCCTTTTTTGAGATCTGGAACAATTCTTTGAAATGATACCATCTCCCGCGACATCAGTCGGAGGCCAGAAGGAGGCTCGGGATGAGCGCGGTGGCCTCACTGCCCTTAAAATACCCGTAGATTTCCCTGCTCCGGTCTCGGCTGAGGTCGATGTCGCACGGGCTGACCGGCCGGTCTTCCCACACAGCCAGGGTGCGTACCCTGGGTCTGAGAAGGTGCTCAGGCTCCAGCGAATTCTTCGTGACTATCGCGATCTCCCCGCTGTTCAGCTGAACCAGCGTCCCCACGGGAAAAATGCCGATGGCGGATATGAACACCTTGAGAAGGGCGGGGTCGTAGTGGCTGCCGGCGAGGTTCCAGAGCTCTTCGAGGGCCTCTACGCTGCTCACGCAGCCGCGGCGGTACACCCTCTTTGACGTCATCGCGTCATAGCTGTCCGCGATACGAATGATACGGGCAAAGAGCGGCACCTCCTCGCTTTCTGACAGGTCGGGATAGCCGCTGCGATCGAAGTTTGTGTGGTGCCGGTACATGGCAATGGCAAGCCTGCTGATCGGCTCACTGATTCCCTTGAGCTTTATCACCTGTTTGATGCTGTCGACGGGGTGTCGGTGCAGTCGCGACCATTCTGCCTCGCTCAGCGCTTCGGTCTTGTTGATTAGCTCCGGGGGTACGGTGATCTTGCCGATGTCATGGAAAATCGCGGCCACACTCAGGTCGCCGAGAACCCGTCGCTCGAGCCCAAGCCGTCGTCCGATCGCAATCGACAGGACGCACACATTCACCGAATGATTGAATGTGTAGTCGTCGAAACTCTTGATGTTGGTCATGCCAAACAGGATGGACTCATCAACGTTCATGATATCGATCAAGGTCGCCACCAGCCTCCTCGCACGCCTCAGGTGTACCGTTCGCATGGCGTCGACTTCCGTCAGGAGACCTCGGGTGAGATATATGGATTTGAAGAAAGTCTCAATAGACCGGCGCCTGATATCGGTTTCAGTTACACTCTCCGAGGTGACCATTCCCTCCTCTGTGGATTCCAGCTCGATTCCCTCTACACCCGCACGGGACAGCTTCGCCTTCAGCTCTTCGAGTGGATTGGATTCGGGGCCCGGCTGGCCCACT
>JAUVQV010000239.1 GCA_030597995.1 Candidatus Rokuibacteriota bacterium | reverse complement strand
CTTGGAGGAAACTCATCCGGGACTGGAAGTAGGTCTGCTCAGAATCAAAACCACCGGGGACAAGATTCTCGATGTCGCCCTGGCCAAGGTGGGTGGCAAGGGTTTGTTCGTGAAAGAGATCGAGGAGGCCCTCCTGGATGGCCGTGCGGACCTGGCTGTGCACAGCATGAAGGATGTACCCGTTGTACTCCCTCCGGAGCTGGAGCTGGCGGCTACCGGCGAGCGGGAGGACGTGCGGGACGCCCTGGTAACGGCCTCGGCAGAGGGGTGGGCGTCTCTTCCCCGGGGGGGCCGGGTCGGCACCAGCAGCCTGCGGCGCCAGGCCCAGCTCCTGCACCTCCGGCCGGATCTCGAGATAGTCTCCATCCGGGGGAATCTCGACACCCGGTTGCGCAAAGTGCGGGAGGAGAAACTTGACGCCGTGGTGGTGGCGGCCGCCGGGATCAAGAGGCTGGGCCTGGAGGAACATGTCACCGAATACCTTTCGGTGACCCTGTGCCTCCCCGCCGTGTGTCAAGGGGCACTGGCCCTGGAGATTCGCCGCGACGATAGCCTCCTCCGCCGGCTGCTCCAACCCTTTCGCCACCACGCGACGGAAGTGGCCGTGCGCGCGGAACGGGCCTTCCTCGCCCGGCTTGAGGGGGGGTGCCAGGTTCCTATCGCAGGGCTGGCCGACGTCAATGGCGGAAGGCTGAAGATGAAGGGTTTGGTCGCGAGTGTGGACGGCGGTAAAATCATCACGGAAGAGGGAGAGGGTCCCGAGGAGGAAGCAGCGCGGATCGGGAAGGAATTGGCCGAATCACTGCTCGATCGCGGCGGGCGGGAGATTCTCCAGGAGGTCTATGGGGCCACACCTTCGGAGGACGAAGGATCTTGAGTCACAAAGAGGGCCTTGCGGCTGAGAAGAGCACCGGGGGACTGAAGGGGCGGACGATTATCATCACCCGCGCCCGGGAGCAGGCCGGGGAGTTCTCACAACTCCTCAGCTCGCGGGGGGCGCGAGTGGTAGAAATACCCACCCTTGAGCTTGTCCCCCCGGACTCCTGGGAGTCCGCGGATCGGGCGATCGGCCGCCTGCAGCACTACCACTGGCTGATACTCACCAGCGTCAACGGTGTGAGGTTTTTTCTGACGCGCGTCCGGGAGAAACTGGGAGACCTGACCGCTCTTTGCGACCTGAGGATCTGCGCCATCGGACCCCGGACCAGAAGCGCAATACTCAAGGAGGGTCTGGCGGTGGACTTTATGCCGACCGAGTACATCGCTGAGGCCATTATCTCCGAGGCCGGGGAAAAGACCTGGAAGGGTACGAGAGTCCTCTTGGCGCGGGCGGCCGAGGCGCGGGAGGTAGTCCCCGAACAGATGCGCCGGCTGGGAGCCGAGATCGATGTGGTGCCGGTGTACCGCACGGTCTGTCCCTCGGTTTCGCGCACCCGGTTTCAGAAGCTCCTGCGTTCCGGAGAGGCCGATGTCATCACCTTCACCAGCTCTTCCACGGTCCGGAATTTCGTGGCCCTCTTCCCGGAGGGAGAGGCCCGGGAACTCCTGCGGGAGATCGTGGTGGCCTGCATCGGACCGGTTACAGCCGGGACCGCCCGGGAACACGGGCTGCCGGTCAGCCTCGTGCCCCGCGATTACACCATCCCGGCTCTGGCCCTGGCAATAGGGGAACACTTCCCCAAAAAACTCTAACACCCAAACTCTAAAACCTAAACAACATCAAATGACCGAGATTCAAAACTCGAAAGACTGCAGATTGTTGTATCACACTATCGAAAAGAAGTTTGACCGGCTGGGATTTTGTGCGGTGAATCAAAGTACCGTTTGAAGATAACGAGGAGGAAGGCCATGTACTTTCCAGTCTATCGACCGCGGCGTGTGAGGCGGACCCAGGCCCTTCGCAGGATGGTGCGCGAAACGGAGATTTCTGTCAATGATCTCATTTTCCCGCTCTTCGTAGTTCCCGGGAGCGGGGTCAGAAAGGAGATCGGCTCCATGCCCGGCATCTTCCAGCTTTCGAAGGCGGAGCTGGTGCGTGAGGCCGGAGAGGTTTTCCAGCGCGGGATACCGGCGGTCATTCTCTTTGGAATACCGGAGCGCAAGGATGAGGTCGGCTCGGAAGCCAGCCGGGCGGATGGAGTTGTCCAGAGCGCCGTCGAGGCCCTGAAAAAATCCTGCCCGGAGCTGGTGGTGATCACCGATGTATGTCTCTGCGAATACACCAGCCACGGGCACTGCGGCGTGATTGAGCAGGGAGAGGTGGCCAACGACCCCACCGTGGAATTGCTGGCGCGCCAGGCGCTCTCTCATGCCCAGGCCGGGGCCGACATCGTTGCTCCTTCCGACATGATGGATGGGAGGGTGGGAGCGATCCGTCGCCTCCTTGACGAGCACGGCTACACCAGTCTGCCGATCATGTCCTACGCTGCCAAGTACGCCTCGGCCTTTTATGGCCCCTTCCGCGAGGCGGCCGAGTCCACCCCGCAGTTTGGCGACCGGCGCGGCTACCAGATGGACCCTGCCAACGCCCTGGAGGCCCTGCGCGAAGTGCGGCTTGACGTCGAGGAAGGGGCGGACATCATCATGGTCAAACCCGCTCTTTCCTACCTGGACGTGATCTCTCTTGTGAAGACCGAGTTCG
>JAUVQV010000186.1 GCA_030597995.1 Candidatus Rokuibacteriota bacterium | reverse complement strand
GGTCCGCGAAAGGCCGCCTTCAGGCGCACTACCTCCTCCAGCAGGGAAGGCTGGTCGAGCGGGATGGTGATCCCCCGAACCCCGCCCGCGCCTCGATTCTCGCCCGACACTTCCACACCGAAGCCTCCCAGTCCGGCAGCCTGCCCCCCCTTGATCACAAAGAGCACCGCCCGGTTCAGCAACTCCGCGGCGAAGCGGAGGATCAGCAGCCCGATTTCACTGGTGGCCCTGGGTTGACGGAGCTCTCCCAGCATATCCCGCAAGAGGGTGATCGCACCCCGGTCCAGCCCGGCGGCGGTGATGGTCTCCTCCTGCCTGGCCAAGGCGGCTTTTTTCTCGCTCAGGGCATTCAGTAACTTTTCCCTCTCGGAACGGGTGGCGGCCTCTTGCGTTCCCCCCGCTCCCTGTGCTCCCTGGAGCTCCGCGAGCGCCCGGGTCAGCTTCTCAAAAAAAATCTTTTGTGCCTCTTCTCCCTCGCCCTCGGCCGCATCGGGCTTGAGGATAAACTGCTGCGCCCCGCTTTCCAGGACGCTGCTCTTCACCTTCTCATCGGGATAGGCCGTGTTGGCAAATATGGGAACGTCGGGGTGGGAACGGCGCAGCTTCTGCACCAGCTCCAGGCCACCTAAAAAGCCCCGGCCGTCGCTCGTGGGGAGGACGATATCCGTGATCACCACCGGGGGCGGCGCCGATCGGGAGAGCTCGCCGACGGTGTCCAGCCCTTCCTTGACGGTATCGCAGGTCACCGCCCGGTAGCGCTGGCGGCCCAGCCGCTCTTTCAGAATCTCCCGGAAGACCGGGTCGTCATCCACCACCACGACGGTCTCCAGGAATTCCGGTTGTTCCCCCGCGCCGGCCTCCGTTTCCATGACCGCGGCGGGCATCACTTCCTTCTCGCGGCCCCCTCTCCGGGAGCGCTCATCCATCAGCCTCGTCCCCTCCATCACCAGCCATTGGGTGTCTATCCCTTTTTCCAGGATGAAGTCCTGGGGATCGATGCTGATCTCCCCCCGGCTCTTGATATCGGCCAGCTCGAAATTGAACGTACCCCCTTTCCAGGTGAGAAAGTAGACGATGGCTTCTTCGATCTGCTCCTGGACGATTTTTTCCAGAGCCGCCTGTTCGATCAGCTTCAGCCGGATGAGAATGACCCCGAGAAGCTCGCTGTTGTTCCCCGCCCTCTGAACCTCCAGGGCCTTTTTAAGGTCCTCGGGGCGGATCAGGCCCCGGCCGGTCAGGATCTCCCCCAGGGTCTTCCCCGGCCGGGGGGAAACGGTCTGCAAGACCCTCCCCTCCCGGATGAAGATCTTGCCCTGAAGACCCTCCTGCTCCACGGTCAGGATGCCGGATTTTCTGCTCAGACTGACTATTTGAAGGATATCGGGCAGGGAGAGGTCTTCCAGGTTACCGACCAGGCTCACGAGAACACCTCACCCTTTGGCTACGCTCATATCCACCGCACTTTCCAATGCTTCTTTATACCATTTCTCCCGTGGCATGTAAACCTGCGGCGCGGAGGTGTGGACGACAAAAAAACCCCGGGAGGGCGAACCCTCCCGGGGGGTGTGGTACCGAAACGCGCTACTTAGAAGTCGAACTGGATCTTGTTGACCACCAGGACCGGATCATCTACATCGGTACCCCAGAAGTCTCCGGCGGAGAGCCAGCCGATGTCCAGGCTGTAGGTGATGTGATCCACGATCGCAACCGAGAGCCCGCCGTCGATTTCGAATCCCATCTCGTCGTCGCCGGCTGCGTTGGGTTCATCGGCTGTGGCAAACATAGCGGCCACCTTCAGCCCCACCCTCGGCGAGGGCTTGAACTTCGCCGTGCCCTTCACCATGATGGCGTTGCTGAGGCCGTTGTCACCGTTGGACCCCCATCCCATACGACCCCCGTAGAGGTCGTTGAAGAGGATGACCGACTGCATGGGACCGTCCAGATCGTGTGAGAGGGCTCCCTCGTTCTCATCGGCACTGGATTCATCACCCGCGGCATAACCCACTTCCAGGGTAACGTTGGCCGGGCCGGCGTCCACGCCAGCGCTCCCATAGGCGATTAAGCCGCTCTCGTCGAACGTCGTTCCGTTCTCTATCTCGCCGGAGAGGAAATTCACATCCCCTTTCAGGGTCACGGGTCCGGCTGTCCCAGAGAACATACCACCGATAATGTGCTCTGTCCTAGCCGCACCGAGGTCCTTGTCCTCCACATACACGTACACCCCTCCAACTTCCCAGCCGCCGCCGAGTTGGTAGACAAAGACGGGGCCTCCACTGCGGAGATCATTGACGGTGGAATTCTCGCGGTGGGCCACATGCCTCTCTACGAACTGATCGTAGGTGAAATCGACATACAATTCCTCAGTGATATCGATCGCCAGCTTGACCCGGTCCCGGTTATCACCGGAGGCCAGAATGCCGTGCCCCCAGCCGACGGGCTGCCGCCCGATGGTGAGCGTCACCGGCGCGTTGGGAAACTTGAACCAGCCGTACATCTGATCGACGTGGATCTCCCTTTTCGTGCCCGAAGCGGCCAATGCGCGGGTGGTCACCGGCAGGCCGGTTATCGGATCGACACCGGCCGTGTCTTGGAATGAAACGTCTGTCCCACCCCATTTCCCCTCGTTGAAGTCCGCCCGCATCTTCAGCCCGGAGGTCTCCGAGAGACCCCAGTTGAAGGACAGCCGGAACCGCTGGTCGATAAACTCGTCGTTCTCTCCACTCTCGAAAAAGTTAGAGCTCGCGAAATGACGGACACGCACCGAACCGAAGGTCTCCGTGTGCATCGCCATAGCCGGCGCGGTTACGGCGAATAACAACACCGAAGCCAGAACGATTGTAAAAAATTTCTTCATTTTCCACCTCCCAGTACCCTGTGTCTTTGCACTGCCGGCCACCCCCCCGACCCTTGTCTTCCGCTGCCGATCCTGCCAGGGGGAAACCCTAAATTACCCTCTCCTTATCCTAAATACCTACTGCCGGTGCCTCTCTTCCGCGGGCTCATCACCTCCTTACCTAGTCATAGACTTGTGTCGCTATTTTGCACCCCGATCCATTTCTCTCCGCATCTGTCCAGGATCGTGTGAGATACATCACCGTTGATGGTGCGGAGCCTATCACGGGGCCGCGAGGCTTGTCAAGCTATTTTTTCCCCCCTGGGGATCATTAACTCATTGATATCCGGGCTGTTACCCCGGTACCGAATCGGTGCCCCCGCGGCCCCTCGGCGAAATCATCATTAAAATACTCGGAATTGCTCCGCTCGCCGCGTACCCGGGCTAGTCACGAGAGAGATTTTGCGTCCTGGCAAGGCGCCGCCGGAGTGAGCACGGAGGCGTACTACTGTACGCCGCACAAGCGAACGAGGGCGCAACGCAGCCAGGGCGGAAAAGATCCTCGTGAATAGCCCGGGCTCACTCTCCCGT
>JAUVQV010000044.1 GCA_030597995.1 Candidatus Rokuibacteriota bacterium | reverse complement strand
GGGAGACGAAGACGGCCATCCGTGGTCTCTCCGTCGCAAAATGGAGCTTCCACTGCATTCCGAATTTCCCGGCGATGTCGGATTGAAAGCACTCGCTGAATTTTTCGGGGGGGATGTCGAAGTCCTTAAGGTCCCACTCCAGGCGCATGAAAAACACCATCTCTTGTCTGTCGACGTGTTGCTCCAGGCTGATGATGTTCCCCCCGTTCCGAAAGATAAACTCGGTCACGGATGCGACCAGGCCCTTGCGGTCCGGGCACGATATCAGCAGGATTGCCGAGTGCGACCGGTTGGTCTCCGCTGTGCGTTCTCCGGCCTCCCGGCGGGTGGGCGGAGAGCCCGGATGCGACGGCATAGTGCTATTCCCGGACCTGCCCCTGGCCGAGGCAAATGAATTTGGTGCAGGTCAGCTCTTCCAGGCCCATGGGGCCGCGGGCGTGGAGCTTCTGGGTGCTGATTCCCATCTCGGCCCCGAGGCCGTACTCGAAACCGTCGCTGAACCGGGTGGAGGCGTTGACCATGACCGAGGAGGAGTCAACTTCGGCGAGGAATCTCCAGGCCCGCTGGTAATTCTCGGTGACGATGGCCTCGGTGTGGCCGGAGCCGTAGCGGGCGATGTGGTCCATGGCCTCCTCGAGGGAAGATACGATACGGACCGCCAGGACGAGGTCGAGAAACTCCTTTCCCCAGTCCCGGGGGGTGGCCCGTTTCACGCTGGGATCGATTTTGCGGGTTTTGGGGCAGCCGCGGATTTCAACACCTGCGCGCCGGTACTCAGGGAGCATCAGCTCCAGGAAGGTTGGGGCGATCCGCTGGTGAATGAGAAGGGTCTCCATGGCGTTGCAGACCCCCGGCCGTTGGACTTTGGCGTTCAAACAGATTCGGACTGCCATCTCAGGGTCGGCATTTTCGTCGACAAAGATGTGGCAGATACCCTCATAGTGCATGATGACCGGAATTGTTGAATTTTCCACCACCGTGCGAATCAACTCCTTGCCGCCGCGTGGGATGATCAGATCGAGGCAGCCTTCCAGTCTCAGCAGCTTCATGACCGCCCGGCGGTCGGTGGTTTCCACTATCTGGACTGCTTCCGCGGGGAGGCCGGCTTCGAGGAGGGATTCGGACGCCAGGCGGGCCAGGGCGGTGTTGGAGTGCAGCGCCTCCGAGCCCCCCCGGAGGATAACGGCGTTCCCGGATTTGATGCACAGGGCGGCGGCGTCGCACGTCACGTTGGGCCGGGACTCATAGATGATTCCGATCGCCCCCAGGGGGACCCGCATTCTGCCCACCCGGAGGCCGTTGGGGCGGGTGACCATCCGAGTCACCTCGCCCACGGGATCGGGGAGGGCGGCGATTTCTCTCACTCCCTGGGCGATGCCCTGCAGACGTTCACGGCTCAGGCGGAGACGATCCTGGAGAGCCGGGGAGAGCTTCCGCCGCCGTGCCTCGGCCAGGTCTCGCCGGTTGGCCTTCAGGATATCTCGGTATTCCCCCTCCAGGCGCCCGGCGTACGCCAGGAGGGCCTCGTTTTTCCTGCCGGTGGAGGTATTGGAAAGGCGCCGAGCGGCCTCTTTGGCGGCACGGCCGAGGTCAGATATGGATTTTCTTTTTTTCATAGTGTTGTTCCCTCTATGACAACCAGGTCGTTGCGATGTATCACCTCATCGTAAGTGTAGCCCAGGATCTGCGGGACCTGGTCGGTCTTCAGGCCCATGATCTTGTGGATGTCCACAGAGCCATAGTTCACCAGTCCGCGGGCAATCTCCTGTGAGTCGGGGCCGAGGATCCGCACTGCGTCGCCGGCTTGAAACCCTCCGGACACCCCGGTGATCCCGGCCGGGAGGAGACTCCTCCCCTCCTTGAGGACGGCCCTGGTTGCCCCGGTGTCTATGGTAATGTCTCCCTGGGGGGGGATGGAGTGCAGAATCCAGTGTTTGCGCCCCGCCATCTTGCGGCTCCGGGGCAGAAAGATGGTACCGACTTCTTCTCCGGACATGACACGCCGGATAGTGCCCGGGGACCGCCCGTCGGCGATCACCATCGGAATTCCGAAGTCCATGACCTTTCTCGCCGCATGGAGTTTGGTGTACATCCCCCCGGTCCCGGTGGCGGAAGGGCTTTTTCCGGCGGCCTCCACCATCGCGGGGTTCACCTCCCGGACCGTGGGAATCAGTGTGGCCCGGGGGTCGCTGCGGGGATCGGCGGTGAAGAGTCCCTCCACATCGGAGAGGATTACCAGGAGGTCGGCTTCGATCAGGCAGGCCACGGTGGCCGAGAGTGTGTCATTATCGCCGACTTTTATCTCCTCCACCGCGACGCTGTCGTTCTCATTTACGATCGGGATCGCCCGGTGGGCGAGGAGGGCGGTGAGGGTGTTCCGGGCGTTGAGGTAGCGGTGGCGCTGGGAAAACTCGTCCTGGGTGAGGAGTATCTGGGCCACCTGGCAACCCCGCCGGGAAATAGTCTTTTCGTAGGCCCACATCAGGTAGCTCTGCCCGATCGCCGCCGCGGCCTGTTTCTCGGGGATGTTCCCAGGACGGCACCGCAGTCCCAGCCGCCCCATTCCGGCAATGATCGCCCCGGAAGAAACGATCAGGGGCTCGCGACCCTCGCCGCGGAGACGACTGATGTGTTCGGCCAAGGAGTCGATTTTTGACTCGCTCAGCTCCTGGCCTTCGGTCAGCAGACTGCTTCCGACCTTGAAG
This sequence comes from Candidatus Rokuibacteriota bacterium, assembly GCA_030597995.1. The sequence continues at coordinate 4,041 of JAUVQV010000044.1, read as the reverse complement.
ACTATGCGCCGGGCCTCCCCGGTTTCTCTCCGACGTGGTGTAGTTATGATGCCCTCCAGCAGTTGGGCGCCTGGGCGACAGGATCTTGACTGCTCCGATCCAGCTCCCGCTTCATGGCTCCGATCAGCTTTTTCAATCCCCGCCGGGCGAGGGCGGAAATGGGGTACAGCTCCAGTCCCTCACGCGCTGCGAAGGATCTCACCCGGGCGAGGTTTTCCGCCGCTCCGGGGAGGTCAATCTTGTTGACAGCCAGGATTCGGGGCTTCTCCCCCAGACCCTGGCCGTGGCCTTCCAGCTCCCGGCAGATGAGGTGGTAGTCCTCTACCGGATCGCGTTTGGTCAGGGGTGAGAGATCGAGCAGATGCACCAGAAGGCTGGTGCGGGCCAGATGTCGCAAAAAGCGTGTTCCGAGACCGGCCCCGCGGTTGGCACCGGGTATGAGGCCGGGAACATCGGCTGCCACAAAACTCTCTCCCTCTCCCAGTCGAACCACACCCAGGTGGGGGGTGAGGGTGGTAAAGGGGTAGTCGGCTATTTTGGGGCGGGCCGAAGAGATGACCGAGATCAGAGTGGACTTTCCGGCATTGGGGAAGCCGACGATGCCGACATCGGCGAGGAGCCTTAACTCCAGGTGTAACTCCAGCTCGGCACCGGCTTCTCCGGGCTCTGCCCGGCGGGGGGCACGGTTGGTCGAGGTGGCGAAAGAGGCGTTCCCCCGTCCGCCCCGCCCGCCCCGGGCGATTACCACGCGCTCACCGGGACGGATCAAGTCGGCGAGTCGCGCCCCGGTTTTCACATCGCGTGCGTCTGTGCCCAAAGGAACCCTCAAAATTGTTTCTTTTCCGCTGGCACCGGTCTGGTTTTTCCCGCGCCCGTGCTCGCCCCTTTCGGCGCGGTGTAGGGGGCGAAACCGAAAGTCTACCAGGGTCTTGATATGGGGATCCGCCACCAGGACCACATCCCCTCCGCGCCCGCCATGGCCTCCGTCCGGTCCGCCCCGGGGGACGTGTTTCTCCCTCCGGAAACTCACGCACCCCCGACCGCCTGCGCCGCTCTTCACAGTAACCCGGACCTCGTCGACAAACATCATGTATCCCGATTCTTATCCGCCAGATCTCTGGGCGACAGCGAGTTTTGAGATTTGGTCAGTTGGAAACGCCGTGCCCGACCCGATCCGGAGCACGAAAGCCGCGGGTGAATGATAAGAGGTACCGGAGTGGTTCCTAGAGGGTTTGAATGCCGATGATCTTGCGCCCGCCTGGAGTGCCGCGGAAAAAGACCTTTCCCTCTTTTTTGGCAAAGAGGGTTTTGTCGCGCCCCATCCCGACGTGTGGGCCGGGATGGTAGGTGGTCCCCCGCTGCCGAACCAGGATGCTGCCCGCGGTCACCTGCTGGCCGCCGAAGCGCTTCACTCCCAGGCGCTGGCCGACACTGTCCCGGCCGTTGCGAGAACTTCCCTGGCCCTTCTTGTGTGCCATCTCACTTCACCTCCTCTGCGGAAACCGCCTGCTCTCCGGCCGGGCCGGTTTCGATCTTGCGGATGGCCACCCGCGTCAGGTGCTGGCGGTGTCCGGTCTTCTTGCGGTAGTCTTTGCGCCGCTTGTGCTTGAAGACCGTGATCTTGGGTCCCTTCACCTCCCCGAGAATTTCACCCACCACCTTCACCTGCGGCAGAGTGGGGTGCCCGACGAGGGTTTTGTCCGTGCCGGCTACCATCAGCACCCGGTCGAAACTCAGCGTGTCTCCCGGCGCGCAATTCACTTTGTCGATATCTATAATATCACCGACGCGCACCCGGTACTGCTTGCCTCCGGTCTCAAGGATGGTGTACATCTCTTTTCCTCTCCTGATAGGTATCAACCCTAGCAAAGTAGAATAAACTAGTCAATTTTCGTACTTTTGTCAAGCATTTCATGGTTTCCGCCGTGACCGGATTTCCCCCTTTCTCGTCACCGGATGCTCTTGACCTCGAACTTCTCGTGATGGAAGGTGGTGTCGATTTTGGTGACGAGCTTCTTGCGGGTTATCTTCTCCACTTCGTGGAGCACATGCCTCTTCTCGTCGAGGAGGAGGGTGACAATCTCGGGATGGGCCCGAACCTCTATTTTGCGATCCCTGGTTTTGGAGGCGAGGCGTTGGGCGGCGCGGAAGATTTCGTGGCAGATCGCAACGTTATCTTTGATGTAGCCTTGGCCCTCACAGTAGGGGCAGTGGCGAGTTTGGAGCTGCAGGATCGATTCCCTGGTTCTCTTGCGCGTCATCTCCACCAGACCGAACTCCGAGATCTTGAGGATCTTGGTGTTGGCCCGGTCCGGTTTGAGCGCGTCCTCCAGCGTCCGGTATACCTGCCGGCGGTTTTTCTCGGTCGCCATGTCTATTAAATCGAGGATAATAATCCCGCCCAGGTTGCGGAGCCTTATCTGGCGGGCGATTTCGCGCACTGCCTCAAGGTTGGTTTTGAAAACCGTTTCTTCGAGGTTGCCGCGCCCCACAAAGCGGCCGGTATTGACGTCTATTGAGACCAGGGCCTCGGTTTGGTCGAAAGTCAGGTGGCCCCCGGACTTGAGCCAGATCTTCCGTTGCAGTATCTGCTGGATGTCCGGCTCGATCTCTAAGAGGTCGAAGAGGAGGCCCTTGCCCGAATAATGGGAAACCCGCTGGCGGAAATGGGGCTGAAAGGTCCGGATGAAATCCGCCACCCGCCGGTAGTCCTCCTTGTTGTCGATCAACAGCCGGTCGGTATCTGAGGAAAAGAGGTCTCGCACCGCCCGCAGCACCGGGTCCAGCTCGGTGTGAATCAGCTGGGGGGCGATGGCGGTCTCGCTCGTTTTTTGAATCTTTCCCCAAAGACGCGTGAGATACTCCAGATCCGCGCGCAGCTCTTCCTCGGAACACCCCTCGGCCTCGGTCCTTACAATACAGCCGGTCTGGGATGGTTTCAGGCGATGTATAAGTTCCCGGAGACGCTGGCGCTCCTGCTCGTTGGCGATGCGTCGCGAGATCCCGACGTGCGTCTCGGTGGGCATCAAGACCAGGTAGCGTCCGGGACGGGAAATGTGTGTGGTGAGGCGAGCGCCCTTTGTCCCGATGGCGTCTTTTGCGATCTGGATCAGAAGCTCCTGGTCCTGGCGCACCAGGTCCTGGATCTTCTGCCCCCTTTTCCCAGAGCGCCGGGTGGTCGCTTCTCTCCAGGAATCGTACTCCTCGAGCATCGCCTCGCTGATCTTGGAGTTGTGCAAAAAACCGGCCTTTTCATGACCGATGTCCACGAAGGCGGCCTGCATTCCCGGAAGGACCTTGGTGACCTTTCCCCGGTAGATGTTCCCGACGCATCCCTGTTCCTGCTTCCACTCCTGCAGGTACTCCACCGGGACATTATGTTCGAGGAGAGCGACCCGAACCTCATAGGGGGTGGAACTGACGACGAGCTGCTTGGGGATTTTTTTCATGAGGTCCGGGTTGGAAGCTCGCCCGAGAATGCTGCCGAGGCGCTTGCCGGTTTCTTTAAAAGCCCGTGTCACCTTCTGCAGGTAGGGAGGGTTCTTTTTATCAGCCAGTCCGGAAGGTTTATCGGTGAGTGCCATTGTTTGTCCTGTACCACTAAATTGGCGGTTCGGGTTATTTTCCAATAGTGATCTTCCTCGGGGCCGAAGCCGCCGGCCACACGAAGCACGTCGCTCGGTCGCGCCGACAGATCACCTGACCGTCGCAGGGCAAGAAGGATTACTATCTCCCCCGCGTCTTCACCTATCAGCTCCGCCCTGGCGACCAGTGGTCTCATATCGGCGGTTCTGGTCTTCCCGTTCCGCGAGCGGTGCAGGAGGAGCTTCTCGGCGCCTACTATTCTGGAAAGCAGCCATTCGCCCGGATCGGGGTCGGGCAGCCGTTCTTTCGGGAGTATTGCCCGGTATGTCTGGAGGTTTACCATGTCGAAGAGGGAACGACTTTTCAGAGGTATTCTCACGAGTCGCCGCACTTCGAGCCCGGGAGGGAGAAAAGCCGAGAGCCGCCTCAAGATCGAGTCGGGGTGCAGGAGCGAGG
>JAUVQV010000218.1 GCA_030597995.1 Candidatus Rokuibacteriota bacterium | reverse complement strand
TCAAAGTTCAAATGTCCCAAACATACAGACGATACGCGTGGTGTTTTGGATTTAGAATTTCGGGCATTTGATATTGTTTAGAATTTCGGATTTAGAGCTTAGGATTTATTGGCCCCTTGGAGAGGGCCCTGACGCTACCCGCCGATCTGGCACATGGTCCGGATGTAGTGGACTCCATTGTCGGAGGGCGCCAGGTCATGGGAAGCCGGTTTTCGACGAATAGCCTCCCGGAAGAGATTGACTAGGGTCTCGCCGCGGGCGCCCGCCCGGTAGGGGGTCTTGATGTCCACACCCACCCGGTCGCTTAAGAGGCAGGTCCGCACCCAACCGTCCGCCGTCAGGCGGATGCGGTTACAGGAACGGCAGAAGTGCTGACTCAGGGGGCTGATGAAACCCACCGTCCCGGCCGCACCCGGGATGCGGAAATACCGGGCCGGCCCGAGCCCGACCGGGCCACCCACCGGGGAAAGGCCGAACTTCTTATCCAGACGCTCCTGCAGGTGGTCGCTGGAGATGAATTTCCGGCGGCGCTGAAGATCGGAATTTCCGATCGGCATGAACTCGATGAAGCGGACGTGGCGGTGGTGTTCCCTGGTCAACTGCGCCATATCCTCGACCTCATCGTCGTTCAGCCCCGGGATGACAACCATGTTGATCTTCAAAGGAGTCAAACCAGCCTCCTCGGCGGCCCGGATCCCGGCAAAGACCTGCTCCAGGCTGCCGCCGCGGCAGATCCGGCGGAATCGCTCCGGCCGCTGAGTATCGAGGCTCACGTTCACCCTCTTCAGGCCGGCGCGCCGGAGTTTGCCCGCTTCTTTTTCAAGGAGGAGGGCGTTTGTGGTCATAGAGAGGTCTTCGATTTCCGGGAGGCGGTTGAGTCTCCGCACCAGGTCCAGGACACCACCGCGGACCAGGGGCTCTCCCCCGGTGATCCGGATACCGCGGAGACCGAGTGGGCCGGCCACCGTCCTGAGAATCTCTTCAATCTCGTCATAGTTCAGGATGTCGGTTTGGGGGAGGAGAGGGATGCCCCGCTCCGGCATGCAGTACACGCATCGCAAATTACAGCGGTCGGTGACACTCAACCGGAGGTAGGAAATGAGGCGGAGCTCCCTTTTCATGACACTTCCCCCGATCCTCCTCTGAGACCGGGCCTGGTTACGGCTCCGGACTTGCCCCCACTCTTGGCGAGGAGCCGGACATTGGATACCGTCATCCAGCGGTCGGCGGCCTTGCACATGTCGTACACCGTGAGGGCCGCCACCGCCGCCGCGGTCATGGCTTCCATCTCCAGGCCGGTTTGCCCTTCAGCCCGGACGGCGGCCCGAATTTTCAAGGCCACCTTTTTCCGGCCGCTGCGATGGTGTGAGAACGCCACCGCTACATCTCCGATGAGGAGTGGATGGCAGAGCGGTATCAGGTCCGGAGTCCGCTTTGCGGCCTGTATGCCCGCCAGACGGGCGGCGGCGAATACATCTCCCTTGGTGCCGCCCCCGGAGACGGCCTGGCGGAAGGTCTCGGCCCCCATGACTACCGTGGCCTCGGCTACCGCCTCCCGGCGAGTGGAAGGCTTGGCGGAGACGTCCACCATCCTGGCCTGTCCTCTCGCATCGAGATGACTGAGTTTCCTGACCTGGCGCCGGGGCGGAGACATTATCTTCTCATACCGGCCTCGCCAGCTTCAACCCCTTCCCCCCCTGGAAGAGGGCGAAGGTATCGGCGGAATGGAGGGTGCAGCCCTCGACCTCGGCCTGGGTGCGGAGCGGAAGGTCGTGCGGGGCGAGGATGCTCGTCGCCAGGAAACGTCCCCGGGCCTTTCCCAGCCGAATCTTCTCGCACCCGGGAGACCGGTCTCCCAGGTTCATCAGGAGAAAGTCCATCGCGACCCGGTAGCTCTTCATCCTTCCGACGCTCATTGCTCACCCGGCTTCGACGGATTTCCCCCGGGCCGGCCTTCTTCCACCCAGACCTCCCCGGTGGCGGTGTATTCTTTCTTCCAGATGGGGGCCCGCCCCTTTAATTCGGACATACACCAGGAACAGGCCCGGAAGGCCTCATCCCGGTGCTCGGCGGCCGCGAGAATGAGGACGATATCTTCACGGGGGTACAATCCCCCGTCGCGGGGGACGATCCGCAAATCTATGAGGCTGAAACGACCCACGGTTTCGGTCCGCAGCGACTCCAGGGTCTGTTCCGCCATCCCGGGGTAGTACTCATAATAGAGTTTCCCCACCTGCTGTCCCCGGGAGAAATCCCGGGCCACACCTAGGAAGATTACGACGCCCCCAATGGTGCGGGATACGCTTTTGACCGCTGCCAGCTCCCGCTCGAGATCGAACTTCTCCCTTTGGACCCGGACCTTGGAGCCGTGGGTGCCGGACACCTCACCCTCCGGACACGGGGGGTAAGAAGGCTACCTCGTCCCCCTCCTTCAACACCAGCTCTCCGGTGGCGTACTTCTGATTTACGGCACAGAGCACGGAGCTTTTTTCCAGCAGGGGACCGAGCGCCGAATTCCGATTTGCCAGAAACCCCTTGAGCTTTTCCAGTGTGGGAGGGGACTCTTCCCATTCAACCGACTCCATCTCCCGGCCCACAGTTTCCCGAAGAAGGGCGAAATACCTGATGCGTATTTTCAATCCGGACAATCCTTTCCCAGGCGATTTGCTGATGTTATCATACACCTCCCGGGTTCACAAGTTGCCAATATGAGGAGTTTCTTCAGGGTTTCGACCTTTGGCCGGCCATTTGTTCCCGCACTTTCTGCAGGCCGGCCTGGTTGTCCGCTTTCTCGAAGGCCCGGTAGGCGAACCAGAGCTGGCCGGAGTCCAGCGCCGTCTGAGCCATGAGTTCCCATTCTTCGCGCGGGGCCGCCCTCCCCAGGGCCCTGAGAGTTGCCTCAAAGCTGAAAGCGTCACCAGTGCGGCGACATTCCGCTAGTATTTTTTCCATCCCCTCATG